>JAUZRX010000020.1 GCA_030949985.1 Acidobacteriota bacterium | reverse complement strand
CCCCGTGGGAGAGCAAGAGCGGGGCCAGTTTGAACCCGCGCTCGGGCGCGGAGTTTGGGGACGAGGCGTCCGCATGCGGACAGGTGCCGCGGACAGGGTCCGGACACCCCCGGCGGCTTGCGCCCCCCCCCGGCCCCCGGGCCACGGGGCACATTCTTCGCTCCACGGTGGGGGGGATGCAGGGTGGGGCTCGGGTTGGTATCCTCCGGCGCCTGTGTGGCATCTCAGTAGGGCAAGGCCCGGCAGCGCGCTCGAGGGTTTTACCGAGCGGTGACGGCGCTGCCGGGACGAGCATGGCATCAACGCTGGTACAGCGTTGTCGCGCCTTTGAGGATTGACCGCGCCGCCGGCGCGGTCCGACCCGATGGAGATTCAAGACCCATGGCCAACCTTCCTGCGCTCCGAGACGACACTTTCGATGCCGAGGTCCTGCAATCCGATACGCCGGTTCTCGTCGATTTCTCCGCAACCTGGTGCGGTCCCTGTAAGGCCCTGGCGCCGACTGTTGAAGCGCTGGCCGGCGAATACGCCGGGAAAATGAAGTTCTTCAGCCTGGACGTTGACGACGCCCGTGCGACCGCCCATCGTTTCGGTGTTCATACGGTGCCCACCCTGCTCTTCTTCAAAGGGGGCGAAGTGGTGGGCCACCTCCTGGGCAACCGCACGAAGAGCGATCTTTCCAAGTTCATCGATGAGATCCTCATGGGTTGAATGGCCTCCTGGTGTTCCGTAACCCCCATCCATAAGGGCACGCCGTGATGAATCCTATGCTTCTGGCCCTGGCCGGCTCGGGTCTCGAAGACCGGGTCGGGGCCTTGGCCGCGCAGCTGGCCGACTCGGTCAAGGGGGCTTCCGACCCCTTGGCCATCGGCCTGTTCTTCGCCGCCGGCGTGCTGGCTTCCCTGACCCCGTGTGTCTATCCGATGATCCCCATCGTGGTGACCTACATGGGAGGGGCCGAGTCTCAAGCCGTTGCCGCCGGAGCCTCCCCCGAGGGACGGCGCTGGCGCGTGACTGCGCGGGCGCTGTTCTACATTGCGGGCATGGCGGCGGTGTACACCGGCTTGGGCATGGCGGCGATCCTGCTGGGCAAACCCTTCGGATCGTTGACCCAGACCTTCTGGGGTTACGGCCTGGTGGCTCTGGTCCTGGCGGTCTTCGGACTGGGCATGATGGGGCTGTTCGAGATCCGCGTGCCCTCGTTTCTGCTCGACCGTGTGGGCTTGGGTCCGCGCCAGGGGATGGCAGGCGCCGCCTTGATGGGGGCGACCTCCGCCATCGTCGCCGCTCCCTGCGCGGCTCCCATCGTCTTCCCCCTGGTGACCCTGGTGGCGACCCAGCAACGCTTCGTCTTCGGCAGCCTGGCGATGCTGGCCTTCAGCCTGGGATTGGGAGTACTCTTCCTGGTGCTGGCCATCTTCTCCGGGCTGGCGGCCAGCCTGCCCCGACCTGGGGGGTGGATGGTCACCCTGAAGAAGATCGTCGGTGTCGTCATGCTCGTGCTGGCCGCTTGGTTCGCCTACCAGGGGTGGATGAGACTCTGATCTTCAGATTCCTGCGTGTTTCCCTCTTTTTGGCGGCTTTCGTCGCGGCCGCCGGGGCGGCTGCGGTGGCGGCGCAAGGGCCCCGGGTCCCTTCCCTCGAAGTGGTGGCCCTTTCAGGCGAGCGCCTGTCGCTGCACGAACCGGGCAAGGTCACCGAGATCCTCTTCGTTGCCCGCTGGTGTCCGCCCTGCGCCAAGGCCGTGGCTGCCGCGCGTCGCCGTACCGGCACCCTCGGCCGGCGGGGATACCGCCTGATCGTCGTCGGTGTCTCGCGTCGACAGAACGAGGGCGACTTCCGCGAGTGGAGCGAGGAACTCGGTCTGCGCGGCGCGCTGGTCTACGACGTGGAGGGCCGGGTGGAGCGCGCCCTGGGGGCGCGGCTTTTGCCCTGGAGCGTGGTCGTCGACGCTGCGGGAAAGATCGTTCACTCCGGTAGCGAATCCCTGCCGGCCGGGCAGTGGATGCGCCTGGTAGGGGCTCGATGAGCAAACCTTCCGCTTCACCCGAACGTGGTCGCGCCTACCTCGTCGGTGTCGTCCAGGGAGGGGGCGGCGCCGCCCGCGAGGTGGAGCAACACCTCGACGAACTCGAGCGCCTGGCGGATACCGCTTCTTTCGTCACCGTCGGTCGAGCGCTGCTGCCGCGACGACAGATCCATCCCGCAACCTTCATCGGCCGGGGCCAGGCGGAAGACGTGGCGGTGATGGCCCGGGGCCTGGGCGCCGGCCTGGTGATCGTCGACGAGGACCTTTCTCCGGCCCAGTCCCGCAATCTCGAAGCGATTTTCGACCTGCCGGTGGTGGATCGCGGTGGATTGATCATCGACATCTTCGCCGAACACGCCCGCAGCCGGGAGGCGCGGACCCAGGTGGAGATCGCCCAGCTCGAATACCTGCTTCCCCGGCTGGCGGGCCGCTGGACCCACCTCTCGCGACAGGTGGGAGGTGGCCCGGGGGGGACCAAGGGCGAAGGCGAAAAGCAGATCGAACTGGACAGGCGGATGATCCGCCGCCGCATCGATCGCCTGCGCCGGGATCTCCAGCGCCTGTTGCGGGGACGCCAGGTGCGACGCCAGTCGCGCACCGGTCTGCCCCAGGCGGCATTGGTCGGTTACACCAACGTGGGCAAGTCGTCGCTGTTCAACGCGGTGGTGGCCGCCGGCGTGAAAGTCGAGGACCGACTCTTCGCGACCCTCGATCCCACCGTGCGGCGGGTGGAGCTGGGGCGTCGTGGGGCGATGTTGCTCAAAGACACCGTGGGCCTGATCCGCAAGCTGCCCCATCACCTGGTCGCGTCTTTCCGCTCCACCTTCGAGGAGGCCGCGGAGGCGGACCTGTTGGTTCACGTGGCCGACGCGGCCCACCCCCGGCTCGATGAGCAGTTGGCCACGGTGGATCGCGTCCTCGATGACAGCCTGCTGGGGGAGCTGCCCCGGTGGCTGGTCTTCAACAAGGTGGATGCCGCCGAGCCGGCAGTCGTCAGGGAACTGCGCCGCCGCTGGCCCGGTGCGGCCTTCGTCTCCGCCCGCACGGGGGAGGGGGTCGAGACCCTCGTTCAGCGCCTGGCGGACCGCCTCCTGGGGCTCGAGGTCAGCCTGACCCTGGCCGTGCCCCTGGCGCGCCAGGACATCGTCGCCGAACTCTCTCGTCGCGGGGTGGTCCTGGCCTGGGAGGCCGTCGATGGCCGCCTGGATGTGCGGGTCCAGGGGCCCGCGGCGCTGATCGCCCGCCTGGAGCGGGAGCTGGCCGCCGGTTCGGAGGAGGTGGTGGGATGAGACGGGTGGTGGCCCTGTTCTTCGGCGGGCGCAGCCCTGAGCACGATGTTTCCCTGGTGTCGGCCCGGGGCATTCTCAAACATCTCGATCGCTCCCGGTGGGAACCTGTCCTGGTGCGGGTGGACCGCCGGGGAGTGGCGTGGTCCGGTGGTGAGGACATGCTCACCGCGGATCCGGGACCCGGGCGGGGCGTGCGGGTGCGCCTGCCCTCTCATCCGGAGGACCGTCGTCTGCGTCGCGAAGATGATGGTCGGCCCTGCTCGCCGCCCCTCGACGCGGTCTTTCCCGTGATTCATGGTTGGGGCGGGGAAGACGGCAAACTCCAGGGGCTGACCGCCTGGGCCGGGATTCCCTGCGTGGGGGCGGGCGTGCTCGGCTCGGCCCTGGCCATGGACAAGGATCGTGCCCGTCGCATGCTGGCCGCCGAAGGCCTGCCGGTGGTGCGTGACGCGGTCTTCTCCGGCGAGCAGGTCCGGGACACGGAGGCCGTGGCCCGGGCGGTGGAAGAGTTGGGCTGGCCCCTGTTCGTCAAGCCGGCCCGGGCGGGGTCCAGCGTGGGCATCTCGAAGGTCGAGGGCCCCGAAGGGCTGGCCGATGCCCTCGGGAACGCAACCCGCTGGGATTCGAAGGTCGTGGTGGAAGCCGCGGTGCCCGGCCCCCGGGAAATCGAAGTCGCCGTGCTGGGCCATCGGGTGCCCGAAGTCAGCGTGGCCGGGGAGATCGAGCCCCACGGCGAGTTTTACGACTACCGCGCCAAGTACGAGGATGCCGAATCCAAGCTGATCATTCCCGCTCCCCTGTCGGCCGAGGTGCTGCGGGAGCTGCGCAGCTATGCCGCGCGGGCTTTCGTCGCCCTCGACTTGCGGGGTATGGCGCGGGTGGACTTCCTGCTCGAGCGGGAGACAGGGAAAATCGTGCTCAACGAGGTGAACACGATTCCCGGGTTCACCCCGATCTCCATGTTTCCGCGCTTATGGCAGGCCTCGGGAATCAACTTTACCGAGTTGATCGACCGCCTGTTGGAACTGGCCATCGATGGGCATCGCCGCTGAAAGTTCCGGGTGTCCGGGCTGTCCGGCTTTCCGGAGCTGCGCGTCGCCGTAGCCTTACCGGCGTGGCTGGAATCATGCATCTTCGCGCCTCCGGGCCGGAATGCGACGGGCGGATCCGGCCCATGGCCTGAATATCACCTTCCCGGGAGACGGCGACACCGACGCGGAAATCGATTCTTACGCGCTCGACGTGCGAAACACCATCGACTACCTCCGGGAGCGGGAACCCTGCGCCGAGTACCGTGGAAGCATCAACTTCCGCCGGATGAACGTGGTGTCGCACGCGTCCGGCGTCGATGAACCCGACAACGGTTTCTTCAGGGACCCCGCCCTCGACTGCCCCTGCTGCCCGTCGGAGCCGGTCTTCGGTGGCGCCGACTGTGTCCCGGGACCGACGAGACTCTCGTCGTCGGCAATAGCGTCCGGCCGGCGATCCACGAGCAGGAAGTGAGCTGGTATCTCGACGGTGGGATTCTGCCCGGCGAGACGGGAGACGTGCCGGTGGCGCCGGGAGAAGATTTGGCGCTGGACGATCACCCGGTGCGGGTCGAGGTCCTCGATACGGCGTCTCGCGCGCGTTTCGGCCCCGGCGGCAGCGGCAACAGCCTGGTTGGCGACACGCTGCGCAGGGACGCGCCCGACGCGTTCGACCCGGCCGACTGCGTCGGGATCGACGGCGCCGACACCACGAGCCGGGACCCGACGACACCGACCGCCGGCTTGGTGTTCTTCTCTCTCGTCCGGGCGGAAACCCCTGTCCGGGAGGTGTGGGATCGCCGGGGACGAACAGCGACGGCGTCGAGAGAAGCGCGGGGAGCCCATGCCAGCTCATGCGAGGCCGTAAGCGGCGAGACGGCGGTAGAGCTTCTGGCGCGACCAGCCCAGGCGGCGCGCGGCGGCGGCCTTGACGCCGCCGGCCTGTTCGAGGGCCAGGCAGATCGTCTCCAGTTCGAGGTTCGTGACGGGGCGGGAGGCCGCCGCGCAACGACGAACCATGTCGGCGGCGACCAGGGGCTTCGGCGAGAGGCTCATCGCCACACGGAGGATGTGGTCGAGCTGGCGCACGTTGCCGGGCAGCGCGCAGAGAGCGAGTGTCTCGAGGGCTCCGGAGTCGAGCCAGCGACCGGGGCCGAGTCCCTCGGCGGCCGCTCGGGCGCAGAGGACGGCCACCAGGGCCGGGAGATCCTCGGGGCGTTCCCTGAGGGAAGGCAGCCGGATTTCCAGCCCTGCCAGCCGGTAGTAGAGGTCTTGTCGAAAGCGACCGCCGGCCACCAGGGCGGAGAGGTCCTGGTGCGTGGCGGCGATGCAGCGCAGATCCACCGGCCGGGGACGGTCGGCACCGAGGGCGCGCACCTCGCGTTCCTGGAGCACCCGCAGCAGCTTGGCCTGCAGAGGCAGGGAAAGGTCGGCGATCTCGTCGAGGAAGAGGGTGCCGCCGTCGGCCTGGGCCACCCTCCCCGAGCGGTGGGTCACGGCCCCGGTGAAGGCCCCCTGGCGGGAGCCGAAGAGTTCCGCCTCGAGAAGGCTCTCCGGCAGGGCCGCGCAGTTCTCGGCGACGAAGTCACCCGTGCGGCCGGACGCGCCGTGCAACGCACGGGCCAGGACTTCCTTGCCGGTGCCGGTTTCCCCCCTGAGCAGCAGGGGAAGGGTGGAGGCGGCGAGAGGACGGATTTGGCTGAGCAGGGACCAGAGACTGGGTGTGGTGCACTTGACCGCGAACAGCGGGTCGTCGTCGGCTGCCTGCTCGAGCAGGGCCACCGCGGGTGCTACCACGGTGGCGGCGCGGGACGGCTCGGCGGTTCGGACGCAGAGGCAGACCGGCCCCGGGGCGAGTCTTCCTTGCAGCAGCCACGGGCTGGAGTCGGCGACCACCGCGTGCCATCCCCGCCGGATCAGCGCCCGGCCGGCGGCGCGGCGGAGGGATCGCGCAGGTCTCTCGATGCGTCCGCCGGGGCCGACGAAGACGTGGCCGCCCAGGGCCAGCCAGAGGGTCGTCGCCTTCGACTCGGCCAGGCTCGCGAGCTGGGGGGCGAGGCGGTCGCAGGTGACGTCCCGGGTCGGGGAGATGAAGCAGGTTGCCGCGTCTGCCATGATGCATCCTCCTGGGGTCGCCCGAAGGGCCCGCCCGCAGCGTAGGGGACTCTCCGGCACCCGGGTGCGTTGAGGAGGTCGACCATGTCCCGGATCGGTAACAGCGGGCGCTGCGCGGGCGTCTTTCTTCTTCTCGCCCTTTTGTTCGGAGGCTTCGTTCCGGCCGACGGCGACCGGGTCACCCTGCGCGATGGCGACGAGGTCGTCGGCAAGGTTCTCGAACTCGATTCCCAGCGCCTGCTGCTGGAATTGCCCGATGGTCGGCGCCGCCACATTCCCCGGGTCGAAGTGCTTTCGATCGTTTTCGGCGAGTCGTCGGCGCCTCCCGTGGTGGTGCGGGTCAGGGTCTTCAGCGCGGACGACGAGGTGAGGATTTTCGCCAACGACGAGGAGGTGGCCCCGGCGGACACCCTGCGCGGATCGTGGGTCGATCTCTCTCAAGCGCTGCATGACGGGGCCAACGAGATTTACGCAGAAGTCAGCAACCGCACCAACGTCTGGGCCTACCGCTGGGTGATCGATGCGGGTGGTCGGCGGACCACCTTTGCCTGCGGCATTCCTCATCGCAGTGGCTGCAGCAGCCAGGGGCGCGACCCCCGGGCCCGGGGCACGATGGATGCCGGCCGGGCGTGGATCTACCTCCACCGCCGGGAAGGGACGGTGGAGGTGGAGGTGGAGCAGCCCTGAGCGGGGCCGGGCCCGGCTGCCCGCGTGTGGGGTGAGTCATAATGGGCTGGCTTCCGAGAGGAGAGACCGATGACCACGCGCAAGATCGCCCCGCCGCGTCCGCCGGGGCCCGGGGAGCCGCCGCCGGAACTGCACTACCGTGCGGTGCGTCTGCCCTCGGGCGCCTTGCTGCCCATCGAGGTGCGTCTCGGTCGTCGCCTGTTGCGTACTCTCCCTGCGGACAGCCCCGAGGCGCTGCGGCTGCTCGAGGCGGGTCGCGTGGAGATCCTCAGCCCCCGCTGAGGGGGCGACGGTTCTGGGGGCCGGTCGACCAGGTCCGCCCACAGACCGCGGTGGCCAGGCGGGCGGCGCCCAGCAGAGTCAGCTCCGGTTCCGGTGCGCAGACCAGGGGCAGATCCAGGGCACGACGCAGCAGGGCAACCAGTTGCGGGCTGTTTAGAACCCCACCGGAGAGCATCACGCCTCCCCGGAGGCCTCCCCGCACCAGGCTGGCGGCCGCATCGGCCAGGGCCCGGGCGCGGCGCTCCGGCGAGCGATCGCCCAGGGCCTGGTGCCGGGCCAGGTGCCGATGCCACTGGGGGTCGGTCGCCGCAGCGTCGGTGTCGGGCAGGAGGGGTTTTTCAAGCAGGAAAAGGGGGGGGATCGGTCGCTTGCCCGAGGTCCACAGGGGCGCCCGCCGCCCCCCCGGAGGCGGCGGCTCCCCCGCGGCTGCCGCGCGCATGGCGAAGGCCGCCGTGCCCACGTTGAACACCAGGCGCCGGCCCAGCGGACCGGCGGCGCCCACGTAGGCCGCCTGCTGGTCGCCGATCAGGGTCACCAGGGGGACCCGCGCCCCGCCCGGCCAGGGGAGCGTGCCGTGGGGGCCGAGGGACGGCACCAGCGCGGGTAACTGGCCCGGATCGAGGGAAAAGGCACGCAGGGCCTGTTCCGACCAGGTCGAGCCCCCGGCATCGAGCAGGAACATGCGGTTGGCCAGGGTGGGGTCCACCCGGGTTTCGCCTTCGCACAGGCGGGCTGCGACCCACGAGCCCAGGGGCGCCAGGCGCGCGCCGGGGGGAAGGGTGACGGTATCCCGCAGCCAGGCCCCCTTGATGGCGGTCCAGGCGGTGAGTAGGGGCAGGCCGGTGGCCTCCTCCAGGATCCGACGCTGTGGGGCCAGGGCCTCGAGCACCTCGTCGCCACGGGGGTCCCTCCAGGATGGCGCGCAGGTCAGCGGCGCGCCCGCGGCGTCGATCCACAGTCCGGTGGAGCGCTGGGAGGCCAGGGCGGCCGCGACCGGCGGCGCGCCGGCACGGGCCCCGTCGGCCAACTGTTCCAGCAGTCCCTCGACGCTGGCGAGGACCTGCCGGGGGTCGTGCTCGACCCGGCCGCCTTCCCGGTAGTGAACGGGTGTCGGAACGCTCACCCGGTGGACGATCTCGCCCTGGTCGGGATCGACCAGAGCCGCCTTGGTGGATGTGGATCCCAGGTCGAGGGCGAGGATCGTCTCACCGCCCCTCCGGGCGGGTTCGGTGTCCGCAACCCCCAGCGCGTCGCCAAGGGCCTGCTCGTCGTCGGTGACCAGGCCCTCCACCCCCAGGGCCAGCAGTTCCCGTGCCCGTTCCGCGTCGTTGATCGTATAGGCCCACAGGCGCAGGCCGGCGCCGAGGATGGACGCGACCTGTTCGGGCGTCAGACGGCGTTGCTGGGCGACGACCAGCCGGGCGCCGCAGGCCTGGGCGGCGGATGCCGGATCCCGCGGATCGGAGCCATGGAAAACCAGGCCGGTGGTCAACGCGGGGGCGGCCTGGCGCAGGGCTTCGAGACAGGCGCTGTCGCTGGAGGTCACCACGACCTGCTGGGGAGAGCCGGCCCGCTCGAGAGCGGCCAGGGCCCGCCGCGCGATCTCCCGCGGCGAGACGGGCGGGTCCGGTTTGAGTTCGATGTCGAGCAGCACTTTCTCGGCGAGCAGGGCCAGGGCCTCGTCGAGCAGCAGGAGGTGCTGGCCGGGGGCCTGGCTGTACTCCTGTGCCACCAGCTCCCGCGCCGAACACTCCCGTGCGGCCCGCGTCTCTCCCGTCACGCGCTCCGGCGTCGGGTCGTGGAGCAGCACCAGCAGGCCGTCGGCGGTGGGCCGTGCGTCGATCTCGACCGCGGCGGCTCCCGCCTCGAGGGCGCGACAGAGGGCGGCGGCGGAGTTCTCCGGCGCGCAGGCGCAGCCGCCGCGGTGGGCCACCAGAAGGGG
>JAUZRX010000019.1 GCA_030949985.1 Acidobacteriota bacterium | reverse complement strand
GGAACAACATTGTTCGCTCCACGGTGAACGAGAAAGGACCCGCGACGAGTCGCGGGTCCTTGGTCATGATGCGGGGAGAGCGCCGCTAGTTCCGCGGGCTGCACTCGAGGACGAGTACCGCACGCCGGTTGCGGGCATGCTCCTGCTCGGTGCGAGCTCCGGGCACGAGGGGCTGCTCCTCGCCGCGGCTGAGAGTCGAGACCGCCAGGCCGTCCATGCCGGGCTCGGCCAGCAGCGCGTCGCGTACGGCCAGGGCCCGGCGAGCCCCGAGGGCCAGGTTGTATTCCACGGTCCCCCGCTCGTCGCAGTGCCCTTCCACCGTCAGGCCGGCCACCCGGGGGGCGATCTCCTTCAGGCTCGCCGCGAGCTTGCGGATGTAGGCCCGTGCCTGATCGTCGAGGTCGTACTTGTCGAAATCGAAGTGAATCACCGGAGTCGCCAGGCTCCCGGCCAGTTCCACGCAGGGATCCACCGGCGGCGGCGGCGCGGCGACGGTCAGCGCCCGGGAAGAAACCAGGCGCGTCGGCTCACCCGTGGGCCCACCGAGCAGACTGGCCTCGATCCGGTACTTGCCGGGAGGCAGGTTCTCACCGGCTGTCACCCGGCCGGTGTAGCGGCCCTCGCCGGCGGCTTTCATTTCCACCACGACGGAGCGTCCCGCCGCAGCGCCATCGAGGCCCTTGAGCACGACTTCCGCCCGTCGCTCGGCCGTGGCCTCGAGCGTCACCGTGGCCGACTGCCCCGGCTCGAGAGTCCAAGGCTCGACGTCGAGAAAGTCGATCCGATCGGGCTCCGAAGGCGTAGCCTCCACCACCGCCTCGACGGTCTGGGGGAATTCATCGACCTTGACCCGCTTCGAACTGGCGCACCCCACGGTGACCAGCGCCGTGAGCGCAAGCCATCCCGTTACGACAAACCACCACTTCCGTCCCGAATTCCGTCCCGAGCGTCCCATCAGATCTCTCCCTTCGAGCAGCGGGGAAGACTTATCGAAAGGCAATCTTGAAATTGGGACCTCGCCCTGTCAACGACTTTCCTCCGGGGCCGTGGGAATTCCTCTTGGGACCGGAAGGGTTTCGCCGGGCATTCGTCTTTCGGTGAAACCCGGGGATCAGCCTTCGCGGACCCCCAGGCCCCGCAGAATCGCCATCATCGGGCACCAGTTGGTAAAGGCGGACTGGAAGAGATTGAGCCCCACGAAGGCCGTGAAGAGCAGGAACCAGGGGCTGACCCAGTAGCCCAGGGCCACCGAGAGAAGAACGAAGAAGCCGGCGATCGCGCGCAGCATACGGTTGATGGTCATCAGCACCTCCCGGGCGACTGTCCGCCCTGCCCAGGAAGATGCAGATTCCGGCGGGAGGTCACCGAGAGCCGGGAGGCTCCAGCCGGCCGAGAGCGGCCGACAACTCCCGGCGCAGATCTTCCGGCGCCGGCTCCACCCTCCCCTCGGCACGCAGCAAGCCGACGGTGCGACGCAGAGAGTCGAGAAACTCCACGCAGGGGGGGCAGTCCTCGAGGTGCTCTTCGAGCCTCGAACAGACGGACGCGTCGAGTTCCTCGTCGAGATACTCCGAGAGCATGGCGAAGATCTCCCTGCAGCTCAGGTCTCCATGCCGGTGATCACAGCCCATCAGGCCTCCCCCTTGCCGACACGGCGTGCCAGCAGTTCCTCGAGGCGCTGACGCACCATCAGCCGCGCCCGGTGGAGGCGCATCTTGACGGCGGTCTCAGCCAGATCGAGCGCCTCGGCCACCTCCCGGGTGGAAAGCTGCTCCATGTCGCGCAGCACGAGGACGATACGGTAGTGCTCCGGCAACTCGGCGATGGCCTCCCGCAGCAGTTCCCGCAGTTCCCCCGAGGCGGCCTCCTCGTCAGGCAGCCGACCGGGGTCGGGAATCTCGACGCGCAGCCCCTCACGACCGGAGGGCATCAACTCGTCGAGGGACAACTCACGACGGGGCTCGAATTTGCCCTTCCGGCGCTTCATCAGGCAGGCGTTGGAAGCCACCCGGTAGAGCCAGGACTTCAGCGCCTCGGGATGCTTGAGCTGGCCGATTTTCTGGTAGGCCTGGAGCAGGGTTTCCTGGAACACGTCCCGGGCGTCTTCCACCTCCCCGCACATCCGCAGGCCAAAACCGTAGATCCGGTCACCGAATCGATCGACGAAGAGATCGAAAGCTCCCGGCTCGTCGTTGCGCAGGCGCTCGAGGATCTGACGATCGTCTGGAACCTGGGACACGGCATCCTCCTCCCGTCGGCAACGGCCGGCACTCAGGTGGCCACGATGTTGATCAGCTTACCGGGAATGTAGATCACCTTCCGCACCGTCTTGCCCGCCAGATGCCGCGCGATGCGCTCGTCGGCCTCCGCAGCCTGCCGCACCGCCGCCTCGTCGGCTTCGGCGGCGACCCGGACCCGTCCCCGCACCTTGCCCGTGACCTGGACGACGATCTCCACCTGTTCCTCGACCAGGTACCGCTCGTCCCACCCCGGCCACGGCGCCGTGGCAACGGAGTCCTCGTGACCCAGGCGCTCCCAGAGTTCCTCGGCTAGGTGGGGCGCCATGGGCGCGAGCATCAGCACGAAGGGCTCGGCGACTTCACGGGGCAGGGCATCGACGGGCACCAGGGCGTTGTTCAGCTCGATCAGGCGCGCGATGGCGGTGTTGATCCCCAGATTCTCCATGTCCTGGCTCACCCGCTGGATGGTGCGGTGCAGCAGGCGCCGGAGTTCCAGCGACGCCGGCTGATCACTGACCTTCAGTGCGCCATCGTCGCCGACGAAGTTGCGCCAGACCCGGTGCAGGAAACGGCTGATGCCGACGATGTCGCGCATGATCCAGGGCTTGGAAGTCTCGAGCGGCCCCATGTACATCTCGTAGAGCCGCAAGGTGTCGCAGCCGTACTCCTCGTAGATGGCGTCGGGGGCCACGGCGTTCTTCAGGGACTTGCCCATCTTGCCGTAGTGCCGGGTGACGGGCTTGCCCTGCCAGAGGTAGGTTCCGTCCTCCCGTTCCTCCACCTCCGCCGCCGGAACGTACACCCCTCGCTCGTCCTGGTAGGCCCAGGCCAGGATGTAGCCCTGGTTGAACAGGCGGCCGAAGGGTTCGGGGGTGGAGACATGACCCAGGTCGTAGAGCACCTTGTGCCAGAAGCGGGCATAGAGCAGGTGCAGCACCGCGTGCTCCACACCGCCCACGTAGAGATCCACACCCCGCTCACCCATCCAGTAGCGTTCCTTTTCCGGATCGACCAGGCGGCTGTCGTTGCGGGGATCGATGAAGCGCAGGTAGTACCAGCAGGAACCCGCCCACTGGGGCATGGTGTTGAGCTCCCGCTGGTAGGTCTTACCGTCGATCACGACTTTTTTCCACGCCTCCGGCGCCCGGCTCAGGGACGGCTGGGGCGGCTGCCGGGGATCGTCGGCGACGGGAGGCCGGAAATCCTCCATCTCGGGCAGTTCCACCGGCAGGTCGGCCTCGTCCACGGCGCGAATCTCGCCGTCCTCCCCGTGCAGCACGGGAAAGGGCTCGCCCCAGTAGCGCTGACGGGAGAAGAGCCAGTCCCGCAGCTTGTACTGCACTTCCCGCCGGCCGAGCCCATGCTCCTCGAGCCAGGAGACGATCCTGGCCTTCGCCTCCTCGGTGGGCAGGCCGTCGGTGGCGATCCCGGGGTGGGTCGAGCCGATCGAACGCCCCTGGCCGGTAAAGGCCTCGACGAACTCGCCGGGGTCGTTCAGGTAGCGCTCCCGCAGATCGCCGGTCGCACCCCGGGGGGCGTGGGCCGCCAGCCATTCCGCGTCCGGCTCCACCACCGCCCGGATCGGCAGTCCAAAACGACGGGCGAAGTCGAAGTCCCGACTGTCGTGGGCCGGCACCGCCATGATCGCCCCGGTCCCATATCCCATCAGGACGTAGTCGGCGATCCAGATCGGGATCTTCTCCCCGCTCAGCGGATGTATCGCCCAGGCGCCGGTGAACACGCCGGTCTTCTCGCGACTGTCCGCCTGGCGGTCGAGATCGCTGCGCGCCTGGGCCTGCCGCCGATAGGTCTCCACCGCCTGCTTCTGTGCGGCGGTGGTGATCTCGGGTACCCACGGGTGCTCCGGCGCCAGCACCATGTAGGTCGCCCCGAAGAGTGTGTCGGGGCGAGTGGTGAAGATCTGGAGCCGGCGCTCATCCCCCTCGAGGGGAAAGTTCACCAGGGCTCCCTCGCTGCGCCCGACCCAGTTGCGCTGCATCTGCTTGACCGGCTCCGGCCAGTCCACCAGGTCGAGGTCGGCGATCAGGCGCTCGGCATAGGCGGTGATGCGCAGCTGCCACTGGCGCAGGGGACGCTTGTAGACGGGGTAGTTGCCCCGCTCCGAACGCCCCTCCGCGGTCACCTCCTCGTTGGCCAGCACCGTTCCCAGCTCCGGGCACCAATTCACCGGGACTTCTGCCAGGTAGGCCAGGCGATGACTGTCGATCACCTCCCGCCGGGCTCGTTCGTCCATCGCGTCCCACGAGCGCCCGCCCCGGCCGGCGGGCACGACCCGCCCCTCGGCGTCCACCTCGAGTTCTCCGGCCTCGAGACGGGCGCGTAGTTCCTCGATGGGACGAGCCCGATTCGCCTGGGGATCGAACCAGCTCTTCCAGATCTGCAGGAAGATCCACTGGGTCCAGCGGTAGTAAGAGGGTTCGATGGTGGCCAGGCGCCGGTCCCAGTCGTAGCCCAGGCCAAAGCCCTTGAGCTGGCGCACCATGTTCGAAATGTTCTTCTCGGTGGTCACACGGGGATGAACGCCGGTTTCCACCGCGTACTGCTCGGCGGGCAGCCCGAAGGCGTCGAATCCCATCGGGTGAAGGACGTTGTAGCCCTTCATCCGCTTGTAGCGGGCCACGATATCGGTGCCGATGTAACCCAGCGGGTGTCCCACATGCAGACCGGCCCCGGAGGGATAGGGGAACATGTCGAGCACGTAGAACTTGGGCCGGGAGGCGTCGAAACCCTCCTCTCCCGGTCCGGCGGTGCGGAAGGTCTTCCGCTCCTCCCAGATCCGCTGCCATTTCCGCTCGATCGCCCGGTAGTCGTAGGTGCTCATCGATGACTCCGCCGGAACCCAAGCCCGGCCTGGGGTGCAGCCCTCAACTCAACAGACCCTGCTCGCGGGCCGCCGCGAGCACCTCGGCGGCCTGCTCGTCGCTCAACCGCTCGGCTTCGTCCACGAGCAACACGGGGATGTCGTCCTCGATGCGGTACTTGAGCTTCGACTCGGGGCAGAAGAGAAAGTTCTCTTCCCGGAAGTAGACCAGGGGCTTTTTCGACTCGGGGCAGACCAGTAACTGCGCAAACCAGGGCTGCAACGCCATCGCTCCCTCCTCACAGGGCGCGCCAGAAAATCCCGCCGGGGGGCGGGGCCGGGCACGAAAGCCGCATGATAGCCCGGATTGCGCACGCCGCCGACGGGAGACCGGGTGGCGTTCAGGGAAGTTCCCGCGCCACGGGGTAGAGGCGGTGGCGCTGGTCGTAGTAGGGCGAGCGCCGGTAGAACCACTCCAGGCGCCGGCGAGGATCGCCCCGCAGGGCCGGGTCGGTCTCCAGCGCCTGCTCCCACCGGCGCCGGATTTCGGGATCCCGCTCGAGCATGCGCCGGGCCAGGGGCTCGAGGGCGTAGGCCTCGGCGTACTCGGTGCGCTGGAAGATTTCCGGGAAAAAACCCCACTGGAAAAAGGAGTCGGGCCCCTCCGGCTCGAGCAGACTGATAGCCAGGTCTCCCAGGGGCTGGTCGGTGGGCACGCGCACCGAGCCGGCGGGAAAGGTCCAACGCCGACGCTCGACGGTGTAGGGCGCGCCGACTCTCAGGCGACCCTCGAAGGGCCGGCCCGCAAAGTCCGGCTCACCGAAGCGCAACATCTCCACCTGCACTCTCCGGGGCTCGGCCAGGCGCTCGAAGCGAACGCCATGGAGCGCCAGGCGCTCGATCACATCGCTCCAGGCGGCGCTGACCCAGTAGGCCGCCGGCCGCCGGACGACGATGGCCGGTTCGGTGGCCGCACGCACGGGGACTTCGCCACGCCAGGGCTCACCGGTCCAGCGCACCACCCTGTCGCCGCTGATCGGCGACACTTCGACCCGGGGCTCGACGCCGAGAAAGGTGATGCGTTCCGGCGGCGAGGCCGGCTCCTCCCAGGTCAGGGGCAGCACGGCGGGACGACGGTCGCGATCGGCGGCCACCGCCCGACGCAACGCCGCGCCCTCCGCTCCGAGTACGCGCATCGCCTCGGCCAGCAGGACCCGGGTGCCCAGCACCCGCCGGCGGAAGTCCTTCAGAGAGTGGTTCTCCACCAGCACCGTGGGCAGATGGCGCAGGTCCCCGTAGCCGTGGGAATAGCGTGGCGAAGCGGTCCAGCCCCGGATGCCCTGGGTGGGATCGAGACGGTCGACGAGGAAGATCAGCGGTCCGGGAACGTGCCCGGCCCGTTCGAGAGCCCGATTCCAGGCCGGCGCCAACCGGTGGTCGAGCCAACCGGCGATGGCCGGGGAATAGGCGTGGGCCCCATTCCAGCCGAAGGTGATGTCGTACTGGTAGTCGGCGCCGTCGGTGACGTGGACGTCGATGTAGAGGTCCACGGGAAAGCGCGCGAGAAGCCCCAGCAGGGCGTGCATCTCCGGACTGTCCGCCTTGGCGTAGTCCCGGTTGAGGTTCAGGTTGCGGGCGGTGGTGCGCCAACCCATCAGCTCCGGTCCCCGCTGGTTGATGCGGGACCAGGCGGAACGGCGCTCGTGGCCGTCGATGTTGAACACGGGCAGGAAGAGCAGGTTGCACTGCTCGAGAAGAGCCTGCTCGTCGCCCACCACCAGGTCGCGCAGCAGCATCAGGCCCGCGTCCTTGCCGTCGATCTCTCCGGCGTGGATCCCGGCCTGGACGAAGAGGGTCGGCTTGCCCCCGGCGGCGAGGGTCCGGAGATCCGCCGCTCCCCGGGCGCTGGCCAGTACCAGCGTGAGGCTCCTGCCTTCGGGGCTGTCGCCCAGGCTGAGCAACCTCACCTTCCCGCTGAAGCGGGCCAGGCGCTCGAGCCAGGCTCCCATCGCTTCGAGAGAGGCGCTGCGCTCGAAGCCGCTGGCCTCGGCGGGAGTGATCCACGGGTCGTCCGCCGCCACGATCAGGGCTTCGCTGGCCCCGTGCCATGGCGCCTGGGGCGGCAGGGGCGCCCGGATCGGCTCGGCCGCCGCAACGGAGAACAGGACCAGGGCCAGGGCGGCCGCGGAGCGAGGCAAACCCATGGGAACACCTCCGGCAGGAATGGCCCGGGGCCGCCGGCGGGCACACCGGGACCGGGTCGATCAGCGGCTGCGCAACAGGCGGGAGGTCAGCAGGAGGGTGAAAGGAAGGGTGTAGGCCAGCAGCATGGCGAAGGCCGCACCCAGCAGCCAGTTGCGGCCGCTGGCCCAGCCGACCAGGAGCAACGGCAGAAAACAGGCCGCCGCCCCGGCCCAGATCCGCAGAATCCACCGCTTGAGTTCGTCCAGCCAGGCGCGCATCGTCATCAAGGCCCTCTCCCGTGCTTCCGGCAGGCCTGGAAAGGTACCGCGAAATCCCTCGGCTGCAGGAGGCCGGGAAAAGCGCTGCCCCCGCTGCCGGGGATCTGCGATCATGACCGATCGTACCGACCTAGCAGAGAAAGGTGGAGCCGATGTGCGGTGTGGCGGGTATCTGGCGACGGGATGGCGCTGAGCGGGACGACCCGCAGACCGTCGAGCGGATGCTGGCCGGCATGGTCCACCGGGGTCCGGACGACCAGGGCCTGATCGGCGAGGACCAGGTCACCCTCGGGCACCGAAGGCTGGCCATCATCGATCTCTCCCCCTCCGGCCGCCAGCCGATGGTCTCTCCCGGCGGACGGCTGGTGGTGAGCTTCAACGGTGAGATCTATAACCACCGGGAGCTGCTGGGAGAGTTGGGACTCGATCCCCGGGAGCTGCGTTCGACCTCGGACACGGAGATCCTGCTGGCGGCCTGGGAACGCTGGGGCGAAGCCGCCCTCGACCGCCTGGTCGGCCCCTTCGCCTTTGCCCTCCACGACCGCCGGGCCCGGCGCACCTGGCTGGTGCGCGACCGCCTGGGCGAAAAGCCTCTCTTCTTCCACGCCGACGCCGGCCGTGTCGCCTTCGCCTCGACCCTGGGAGCGCTCCTGCTCGCCCCGGGGGTACCCCGGGACATCGACCGCGGCGCCCTCGAGGAGTACCTCACCCTGCGCTACGTGGTCGCGCCCCGCACCATCCTGCGGGATGTGCAGAAACTGCCGCCGGGGCACCTGCTCGTCCTCGAGGACAACCGCGTGGAATCCCGCCGCTGGTGGCATCCGGCGCGACGGATGAGCCTGTCCCGCCCGTCGAAACGCGACGTGCGGGAAGCCGTCGAACAATTCGACGCCCTGCTGGCCCAGGCCTGCCGGCGCTGCCTGGTCAGCGATCGCCCCGTGGCGCTGCTGCTCAGCGACGGCATCGACTCCCAGGCCCTCCATCACCGCCTGAACGAACTGGGTTCGGGGGTCCGCGCCCTGACCTTCTTTCCCGCCACCGACAACCCGACGGACGAGGGCCGCGCCTTTCGCGAGCAAGCCCGGCGCCAGGCCGAGCTGATCGAGGCCCGACCCGAGGAGATCCTCCAGGTCCTGCCCCGGGTCTTCGCCTCGCTCGCCGAGCCCGTGGGCGACGGAGCCAGCCTGCCCACCTGGCTGATGATCCACCACGCCCGCGAGCGGGCGGTGGTCTTTCTCTGCGGCCACGGGGGAGACGAGGTGCTGGCGGGCTATCGCCTGAGCCAGGAGCGTTTCCGCCTCGCGGCCCTGCGCCGCCTCGGCCGCTGGCCCCTGCCGGTGATCGACGGGGTGATCGATCGCTACACCTACGGCCCCGAGTCACTGGAAGAGAGAAAACGACGCCTGCTGGCGGCGAGTCCCGCCCAGGTGCCCCAGGCCGGCCGCTACCTGATCCACCGCCCCTTGCCCCTGGACGATCTGCGCGGGCTGGTCGGCGGTGAGCCCCGCGAACCCTACCTGGGCACCATCGACAGGCTCTACGAGGGCCTCGCCGCCGAGGGGCCCGACCTCCAGCGCATGCGCACGGTCCTGCTCGAGACCTTCCTCGCCTCCAATATCCTTTCCTTCGCCGACTCGGTATCGATGGACTCGTCCGCCGAACTGCGCCTGCCCTACCTGGACCGGGACCTGGTGGCATTCGCCCTGACCGCCCCCCGGGACCTGCTGATCAGCCGCTGGCCCGGCCACGCCAACACCAAGCTGCTGCTGCGCCGCTGGTCCGCCGGGCGCCTCGACCCCGCCATCACCACACGCAAGAAGCGCACTTTCAACTACGGCAACCTGCGGGGCGCCCTCTCGCGACCGAAAGAACGCCGGCGGTTGCTCGAACTGCTGGAGGCCTCGCCCCCCCTCGCCGAGGCTCTTCCCGGCCTCGGCGATTTCGCCCACAAAGATCCGGAGTTCTTTCACGGCCCCCGGGAGGGGACGCTCTGGGCCCTGCTGGCCCTGTGCTGCTGGGAGCGGGCCTTGCCGCGAAGCTGAGGACTCGGCCCGGTCGACCCGTCAGCGTATCCACCCCGGTGGCTCCGCGTGATCCGGGCCGGCAGCCGGCGCTATACTGCGACGCCGGTCGGCGAGGGAGGACCACGACGGCATGTCCAGCACGCAGCGCCTACCCGCGGGGGTCCTTCTCGTCTTCGCCCTGATCGCCTCCAGCGTGGCCTTGCAGGGCCGGCGTGCCCTGTGGGAGCCGGACGAAGGCCGCTATGTGCAGGTGGCCCTCGAGATGCTGCGCTCGGGTGACTGGCTGCACCCCGCCCTGCACCCGGAACAGCCCCACTACACCAAGCCGCCGATGACCTACTGGGCCATCGCGTCGGCCGTCGGGCTGTTCGGACGCCACGAGTGGGCCGTCCGCCTGCCCGCCAACCTGGCCTTCCTGCTGACCCTGGCCCTGGTGGCCCTGATCGCCAGGCGGCTGGGCGGAGGAGGCTGGCGGGCGGCCCTGGTCTACGGGACCTGCCTGCTACCCTTCCTGGCCCGCAACATCGTCACCACCGATTCCCTGCTCACTTTTTTCGAAACCGCCGGGATGGCTGGACTGATCGGCGCGGCCACGGCGGGCGCGCCGGACGCCAGGCGACTGTGGAGCGTGCTGGGATGGGCGGCCTTCGGGCTGGCCTTCCTGACCAAGGGGCCCCCGGCCCTGCTCCCCCTGCTGGGCCTGGCCGCCTGGGCGGGCCTCGGGCGCCGGGGATGGAACTGGCTGATCGATCCCCTCGGCCTGGTGGTCTTCCTCACCACCGCCCTGTCCTGGTTCGCGGTGGTGGTGATCGGCCAGCCGGCCCTGCTGGGTTACTTCCTCTGGGACGAGGTGGCCGCCCGCCTGCTCAGCGCGGGGCACGATCGCAATCCCCAGTGGTACGGGCCCCTCAAGGTCTATCTGCCGGCCCTGCTCGCCGGCACTCTGCCCTGGACCTGGATCCTGCTGCGTCGGGGCTGGAGACAGGCCCGCAGCCTGGCTCGACAAGGCCTCGGACCCTGGGCCCGCCGGACCGACACCGACCTGCTGCTGCTCGCCTGGTTTCTGCTGCCCTTGCTGGTCTTTTCCCTCAGCCGCTCCCGCCTGCACCTCTACGTGCTCCCCCTGCTGGTGCCGGCGGCACTGTGGATCGAACGTGGACTGGGCAAAGGCTTTCCTTCCGGCCTCGCCCAGGGGGCGCTGGCGGCCTGGACCGTGGCCATCGCTTCGCTGTTCGTATTCTCCGCGAACCATGGCGGCGACCGGGACGACCGCCTGATGGCCCGGTGGATCGAGCGCACCGTACCGGCCGGGGTGGAGGAGCTGGTCTTCCTCGACGGTCCTCCAGCCTGGGGCCTGTCCTTCTACCTCGATCTGCAGGTCCGCAGGGGGCCGGATCACGAGAAGGATCCCCGCGCCCTGGCCCAGTGGATGCGAAGCCTCGAGCAGCGCTCCCCCCTGGCGCGGGCGTGGATCGCCTCACCGGTTCACCGTCGCCTGGTGGCCGAGGCGGCGGTGCAACTCGGCTGCCGGGCGGAGAATCGGGGCGCCTTCGGCCGCTGGTCGGCCCACACGATCACCTGCCCCGGACCTTGACCCGCCCGGGACCCGGTGGGATCGGCGCGCTCAAGTCGGGCCCGGATCGGGCCGATCAGTCGCCGTGGAGGAAGTCTCATGGCCCTTTCCGCCACCAAGCCTCATTGCGCCCTGCTTCGCGAAGAACGGATCGACGAGTTCAACGTGATGGCCAAGAGCCAGGTCCCCGACCTGGTCAAGGCCAACCTGCGCAGCGTGGATCTGCGCCAGGCCCACCTCAAACGGGCCGACCTCCGCGGCGCCTACCTCCGCGGCGCCGACCTGCGCGGCGTCGATCTCTCCGAGGCGCGGCTCGACGGGGCCTCCCTGCACCACGCCCAGGTCGGCGGTGTGCTCTTTCCGCCGAATCTCCCCGCCGAAGAGATCCGCCTGTCGGTGCAACTCGGCACGCGGTTGCGCTGTGTGAACGACGAAAAACGGACCCCCTGAGGCCCGCGCCTGGCGCAGTCGATCGAGCAGTCGATTTCGCGCTTCGGATGGTGGAGCCGAGGGGGATCGAACCCCTGACCTCGTGACTGCCAGTCACGCGCTCTCCCAGCTGAGCTACGGCCCCATGCCGGACGGTTCCGACGCCGGGGGGCGCCGGGACGGTGCATCCTAGCGGCAGCCCGAGGGGCTGTCAATGCTTCTGCAGCGCTTCTGCGGCCTGCCGCCGGGAGACGGGCCGGCAGGCCGCCGAAAAAGCCCCCTCCCGCCCGGGACACCGAACTCCCGCCGGGAGCACGGGCATGAAATCCCAGCCCCCGGATCGACAGAACCTTGCCGACGGGCGGCTAGTGATCCCGGATCCGGCGAATCACGGTGGAAGCCGAGGGCCTGAGCGCCGCCGCCGCCTGGGGGCGGACCACCGCCGGCGCCGGCGCTTGCCCGCCGATGGGCGCCGAGGGCGTCGCGCTGCGCCGTATGGTGGTGCGGGCCTGGGCGTCAGGAGCCGCCACCGCCGCAGCCTTCTTCATGGTCACCGCGGAGGCCTTCCTGCGGGTGGCCTTCTTTTTCGGGCCGGCCGGGGCCTTGGTCTTCTTCCCGGCGGGCGTCCCGGACTTTTTCCCGGCGGCCTTCTTCTTCACCACCTTCTTTTTCGCGGCGGCCTTGCGGGTGGCTTTCCGCTTCGTCGTCTTCTTCGCCACCTTCTTCTTGGCCACCTTCTTCTTCGCCAACTTCTTCTTGGCGACCTTTTTCTTGGCCACCTTCTTCTTGGCGACCTTCTTCTTGGCCGTGGCTTTCCGGACACCCTTCTTCCGGGTCGCCTTCTTCGTCGCCGCCTTCTTCCGGGCGGATGAGGCTGAGGCGGCCTTCTTGCGGACGGTCTTCTTCTTGGCTCGGGCCATGATCAGCTTTCCTCCCTGGGGACGGCTTTGCCCCGAAGGAGCCGTAATATAGCAGAGCCGCCTCGTTCAGGGTGGCCGAGGATGAACGATGACGAGCCTTTTTTCGATCCGGGACCCGCTGCGGAGCCCAGCACGCTGGACGCTGCTGATCGCGGCCGCCTCGATGGCCGCCTGCGGCGACGGAAGAACGCCGACCGGGCCCGCGTCCTCCATGCCGGTCCGACCCAACGTGATCGTCCTGCTGGTCGATACTCTGCGGGCCGACGCCCTGGGCTTCGGCGGTTGCCCGCGAGACACCTCGCCCAAGCTGGACCGCTGGGCCCGCCGCGGGGTGGTCTTCCGGCAGGCGACCACGCCGGCGGGCTGGACCCGCCCCGCGGTGGTCAGCCTCTTCACCGGCCTCTACCCCGCGGCCCACGGCGTCCAGGACAAGGATCACGTGCTGCCCGAGCAGGCCATGACCCTGGCCGAGGTCTTTCGCGCCGGGGGCTACCGCACCCAGGCCTTCGTCACCAACTTCGCCGTGCACCCGCAGTTCGGCACCGGCCAGGGCTTCGACACCTTCCGCTTCTTCGACAAGAAGGTCGACTCCCCCCCGGACGTTCCCGGCAAACTCAACTACGTGCCGGTGGGAGCCATCGACGACGAAGTCCGCCGCTTTCTGGCCGCGGACGATCCCCGTCCCTTCTTCGCCTACATCCACACCACCGATCCCCACTATCCCTACATGCCCCCGGTGGAAGACCTGCTCTTCGGCACCCGGGCCCGCGGACGCTACGACGGCGAGGTGCACTACACCGACCGCATCCTCGGGGGCTGGCTCGACCTGCTCGAGCAGCGTGGCCTGCTCGAGCGCAGCATCGTGGTGCTGACTTCCGACCATGGTGAAGAGTTCCACGAGCACGGCTTTACGGGACACGGAGTGACGGTGTTCGAGGAGTGCGTGCGAGTGCCCCTGGTCCTTTGGGCCCCCGGCCTGGCCCCGGGGCACCGCGACGCACTGGTCTCTCTGACCGACCTGGCCCCCACCCTGCTCGAAGCCGCCGGCCTGCCGGCTCCCCGCCAGTTCGCCCCCCAGGGCCGCTCCTTCTGGAGGCTGGCCCGGAACGGCGACGCGGCGGGAGGCTGGAGCTGGGCCTACAGCGAACTGGTCTATCCCTCCAAGGGCATCACCTTCGCCTACCGGGAAGGCCCGCTCAAGGTCCTGCACATCGTGGAGGACAAGCTGAACCGGCGGGATGCGAGCTACCTTTTCGACGTCCGGCAGGACCCCTTCGAGCAACACGATCTGGGCCCCGCCCGGCCCGACCGGCTTCGCCGCCTGCGGGAGAAGATGCGGGCGGTGCGTCGCGAGCACCAGACCCTGGCCCTGGAGAGCGAGCGGCAGCCACTGGACGGGGAGGCCCTCGACGCCCTGCGGGCCCTGGGCTACGTGGACTGAGGCCGGAGGTTGGCTGGGGAGCAGGGATTCGAACCCCGATTCACGGTTCCAAAGACCGTTGTCCTACCATTGAACGACTCCCCAGCGGGAACCTCGGACCGAGACGGCCAGCCCGGAACCCGGGCCCGGCACACCGGCTCCCCCGGCAGCGAGCCCGGGGCCGCGCGCATCGTACTGGACGATCATCCGAGAGGGAAGTGGCTGGGGAGCAGGGATTCGAACCCCGATTCTACGGTCCAGAGCCGCATGTCCTGCCATTGGACGACTCCCCAGCGCGGGGCCAAAGATTAAGGGTCGACCGGCGGGTCGTCAAGAAAAAGCCCGACCGGAAGTCATGAGGGAAGACGCCCTACTCGGCGCCGGCGGGGGCCAGGGGCAGACCGGGGAAGGTCCGGTAGCGCCTGACCCCGCCCGGGAAAAGCTTCGCCCCGGCCAGCCCTCCCCCGCGGGAGAGCAGCAGCCAGCCGGCGGCCCCGTCCTCCATGCCTTCGCCCATCACGATCGCCGCCGCCTCGGCCAGTACCCCCGAACCGGCGAGCAGATCGTCCAGCATCTTGCGATCGACCCGCCCCCGGCTGTCGATCGCCCGCAAGAGGGGCAAGACGTAGGCCCCGGGTATGCGCTCGGAAGCCTGCTCGCGAACGTCCACCAGGGCCGTGTCGGGAGAAGCCGTCGCCTCGCGGATCCCGTCGATGTCGGCGAGAGCCGGCGGATCGATGGGGATCTCCGCGGTGGCCCCCTCCACCCGGAGCGGGGCGAAGCGATCGGTGACCAGGCTTCCTCCCAGCACCGCCCAGGCGGATGTTCCGCCCTCGAGAACGTGGCAGTCGGAGACACCTCCCAGGGCCATCACCCAGCAAGCCAGGGCCGCGTCGAGAAACCCCCCTCGCCCCGCGCCGCCGGTGATCACGACCGGTAGCCCGGGACGGACTCCCGCCCGGCGGAGCGCCTCCCCGATCTTCCGGCGTCGCGCCGCCGGCAGGCGCCCGGTGGGATCCGGCCGCACTTCGGCCAGGGGCAGGTTGACCGCGCCGGGCAAATGGCCCGCCGCGTAGTCCGCCTCGCGCCGGATGTCGAGTATGAGCAGGGCGTGTCCCCGTTCGAGATGCTGCCGCAGCAGAGCCGCGCCGACGAAGTGCCGCAAGGGCGGAAGCGGCGG
This sequence comes from Acidobacteriota bacterium, assembly GCA_030949985.1. Taxonomy (NCBI): domain Bacteria; kingdom Pseudomonadati; phylum Acidobacteriota; species Acidobacteriota bacterium. The sequence continues at coordinate 27,618 of JAUZRX010000019.1, read as the reverse complement.
AAGGCTTTCGGCTTTTTCCGCCTTTTTCCCGCAGGAGACCCCCAGTAAGAGCACGGCGAGAACCAGGACCGATGTCTTCATGGCCCCAGTATGTCCCGACGAACCCGCGCAGGACAGCCCCCCCCGCGGCGGGCTCGGGACGCGCCCCTTCTCGCCGCCGGCCGCTGGCCGCGGCGAGAGGGCCATGGCAGCATCACAAGGCCCCCAGCGCGGGGCCGGAAGGAAGTGACGATGAAGATGCCCGCCCTCCTGCTCGCCGCCATCCTCGCCGCGCCGACCCTGGCCGACACCAAGATCGTCGAAGTCCGGCGCACGGAGGCCTCCGAAGTGATGGGGCACAGCGAGCCCGCCCGGGAAGAGACCGTCACCCTCTGGCTGGGCGAAGACCGGCTGCGCACGGATCTGGGCAAGAAGGTGATGCTGATCCGGCTCGACGAGCAGCGGTTCTACATTCTCCACCCCGAGGAACGCCGTTACAGCGTGACGGACCTGCCGATCAGCCTGAAAAACATCGTGCCCGACCCCATGTGGCCGATGATCGAACCGATGATCGACAGGATGAAGATCGAGGTCCACGTCACTCCCGGCTCGGAGACCAAGAAGATCTCCGGCTTCGACTGCCGTCGTTACGACATGGAAATGAGCTCGGCGACTTTCAAGGCCCACTCGGTGATCTGGGCCTCCGAGCAGATTCCCCTGCCGGCCGCCGCGACCCGGATGCTGACGGCCACCCTCTTCGTCATGCAGACAGAACTCGATCGGCTCGTCGAGGAGATGAGCAAAATCCGGGGCTACCGGGTCTACCAGGAAACCGTCACCGAGTACATGGGTTCGAAATCCCGCACCATCGAAGAGGTCCGGAGTGTCGAGCAGCTCGACCCTCCCGCGGGCCTCTACAGTGTCCCGGAAGGCTATCAAGGCGGCCCGCTGACCCTCGAGAGCATGACCGACGCTCCGTAGCGGGGACCGACCCGGCCCCGCCACGGTCCGCTACAGCTTCCAGTGGGATCGGTCGGCCTCGTAGCCGTGAACCTCGTCCTCGCTGGTGGCGGGCACGCGCCCGGCCTGCAGGAAAAGAAGCGTCATCACCAGGTAGAACGACGCGGCCACGGCCAGGACCGCCCACCCCGGCAGGGGCGGCGCGGCCATGTGCTCGTAGAAGGCGGCGAAGGAGAGCGACGGCTCCGGATGCAGCCAGACCTTCAGCAACCAGGCGAGAAAGAGCGTCGAGAAGATCCAGAAATAGTTGTAGCGCACCCGCAGGGCCAGCGACTCCACCAGCGTGGACTTGAACTTGGGAACGTCCAGGTCCATCGCCACGAACTCCCGCCAGTCGGGCTTGGGGGAGACCAGGTTCCGGGTGACGATGGGCAGAATGAAATTCTCCTCGAGCATCCGGACCCGGGCGCGGTAGACCGAGAAGTAACGAAAGCGCCGCGCCTCGATGAAAAGATAACCGAGGATCAGGAAATTGCAGACCACCAGCAAAAGGTGCGTCTGGGAGGGCTCGGAAAAGGAGAACGTGATGATCGCCGCCGAGGTCACCACGGCCCAGTTGGTGGTGTTGTCCAGTCGCTGGCGCCAGACGTTGGAGCGATTCATCTCGCCCCGGTAGAAGTGAACCATCGCCTGGATGTACTCGCTGCGCGTGAGGGGAGACTCCTCGAAACGGGCGTGTTCCTCTCTCGGGAAGTCGCTCATGCCGCTGCCTCCCTCCTGCGGGGGTCGCCCCCGGGCCGGTCCTCGCGTCCCCGCCGAAGAATAGCACCGCCACAGCCGGGTTTGACACCCGCCGGGCGCCCTCTATAATCTGCCGCACCGTCCGACGGACGGCCCAGGCGGGGCTATCGTCTAGGGGTTAGGACGCGTGGTTCTCAGCCATGAAACCGGGGTTCGAATCCCCGTAGCCCTGCCAGCTTCCCCCCCTCCAAACCCGATCAACCGACGCCGATCGTCTCCGCCGCCCACGCGGCCGCCGTCTCGTAGAGCCGCTGCGCCGTGATGGGCTTGGACAGGGCGTCGTCGAGGCCCGCCGCGGCCCAGGCTTCCCGTTCCACCTCGTCTGCGCTGCAGAGCACCATGGGAGTCCTTCTGCGGCCCGCCCGACGGTCGATCTCCCGCAGCTCGGAGGCCAGCGCGCCGGGCTCCGAATCGGGCAGGTTCCAATCCGCCAGAACCAGCCCGAACGCCCCGTCGGCGAAGAGGCGGCGTGCCTCCGCCGCATCGCCGGCCACCACCACCTCGGCATCGACCTGTTCCAGAAGGCGGCTGATCAGCTTGCGGGAGACGGCGTCATCGTCGACCACCAGCACCCGGACCCCTGCCAACCGGGCCTCCGCGACCGGACCGCTGTCCGGGTCTCGCCCCCCCTCCCCGGCCAACAATCGCTCCAGATGGCCCCGAAGCAGCGGCGTGCGCACGACCCCGTCCCAGATCCCTTCCCTCCCGGGAGCCCCGGCTCGGGGGTCGGTCCACAGCAGCCAGGGGGACAGGCGTTGACGGCGGGCCGCTCGCGCCAGAGACTCCGCGCCCTCGAAGAAGCCGTCGACCAGCGCCACGCGCGCCCGACGGCCGGCCCCGCGCAGCTCTCCGAGCGTGGCCTCGAAGGCGTCGAGCCGGGGGATCCGCGTGCAACGCGCGCCCACGCGCCAGGCCAGGCCGGAGACCACTTCCCGGGTCAGGCGATCCGAGCTGGCGTAGAGCAGCGTTCCCGAAGCGGCGTGGAGCCGTGCGGACGGCGAGGCCGGCTCACCACGCAGAGGGATCTGGAGCCAGAAGCGGCTTCCTTCCCCGAGCCGGCTTTCCGCCTGCAGCTCGCCGCCCATGGCGGCCGCCAATTCCCGGCAAATGGCCAGCCCCAACCCGGTCCCCTGCCGACGACGCCCCTCTTCGGTCTGCTCGAAAGGCTCGAAGACGCGTTCGAGATGGCCGGGAGGAATACCGCAACCCGTGTCTTCCACCAGCAGGCGCAGTTCGTCCTCGCCCGCCGGTCCGGCCGCCTTGCCCACCCGTAGAACGACGCGCCCCTGGTCGGTGAATTTCACCGCGTTGCCCAGAAGATTGACCAGGATCTGGCGTACGCGGCAGGCATCGACCAGCACCTGCCCGGGCAGATCGTCCTCCAACACCAGCTCGATCCGCAGGCCCTTGCCCCGCGCGGGTCCGAGGAGGGTGGCCACCGCGCCCTCGGCCGGGTCGACGATGTCGCAGGGCGACGGATCGACGCTCAGCGCCCCCGCCTTGGAACGGCTGAGTTCGAGGACCTGGTCGAGCAGTTCCAGCAGGGAATCGGCGCAGCCCCGCAGCGTCTCCAGGGCATCCTGCTGCTCGGCGTCGAGGGAGCCCTCGGCCAGCAGGGAAGCCATCCCGAGGATGCCGTTGAGTGGCGTGCGAATCTCGTGACTCAGGTGGGCCAGGTAGCGGCTCTTGCGCCGGCTGCGCTCCTCGGCTTCCCGCCGCGCCGAATCCAGATCCTCGCGCACTTCCTCGAGGCGACGGATTTCCACGGCCTGGCGACGGGCCTCGGTTTCGAGTTGCCGCCCCCGACGCACGGCGATCAAGGCCGCCACCACCTGCCGGGCGAGCAACTCGATCGCGGGCCGCGCCGGTTCCAGGTCCTCGCGATCGGAAGCCATGAACAAAGCCCCCGTGGACTGTCCCTGGTAGAGCAGCGGAACGGCGACCGCCGAACGGATCTCCCACTCCCGCCGCCAGGATTCACTGCCCGGAAGACCGGGCTCCCGCAGCGCCACACTCTCGACCCGGGTCAGAACCCGGGGAAGGATCTTCTCGAGCAGCTCCGGACAGGTTGCGGGATGCCCACCCTGGTCCGCCGCCCGGCCCGCACGCGCCGCTTCCTCCACCACCCGCGGCAGGCCGGTCGGCGAGAAACCCGCCGCAGGAGGCCGGTCCTGGACCAGAAAGACCGCCGCGTAGGGCTGCGAGCAGCGCCGGGAGAGAGCCTCCGCGGCCACCTCCAGCACCCCCTTCTCGCTGCGCGCCAGTACGAAGAGTTCGCAGGCCGCCGTAACCGCCTGCAGCAACCGCATGGAAAAACCCTTCTGTTCGGCCAGGGCGGCCAGGCTGTCCGCGTGCTGGTTGATGGTCTGCTGGGCCCAGATCGATTCGGACTCGTCGACCAGCAGCCCCTCCCGGTAGACCGCACCGGAGTTCGTCTCGCTGTAGCACCCCCGGTCACTGACGTGATGCACCTGGCCGGAACGGGAAAGCAGGCGGAAGCGCAGGTGATAGCCGCGGCGTTGCCGGGCCGCGCGTTTCAGCTCGGCCTCCACCCGCTGCCGGTCGTCCGGATGGACCAGATCGAGCAGTGGAGGGCGGCCGGCCAGGAGGCGCTCGCCGTCGTACCCGGTCAGCGTATCGATACCTTCGGAGTAGGTGTCGGTCTTGCCGGTGCCGAGGCGGTAGAAGACCCCGGGTAAGAAATCGAGAATGGCGTCCTCGCTGCTCTGGCGGCGTCGAGAGCCACCGGGCCGGGCGGTCTTCTTCACCGCAGCCTCCCGCGCACGGCGGCCATGACTCCCCAGGCCGGTTTTCAGCCGGCCTCCCACACCAGGCTCAAAGATAGGCACGAGGACCCGGAAGGCCAGTGGACATTTCAGCAGGCCCCCGCCACGGGACGCAGTTGTTCGCCGGCCGCCGCGGGCCGCTCAATCCCCGTCGCAGACGATCCGCACGCCCTCCAGGCGAGGAGCATCACCGTCACCGGCAAGCGCAGACCGGGGCGGCGGCGGCCAGGGCGGGACCGAAACTCGCCCCGAACCCCGGGGTGGGCAGGAGCAGGATGAGACAGATGACGAACCGAAGATCGAAGTCGAGCGTCGTCATGTCCGGGGATAGACCGCCATCGGCGTCCCGGACAGCCACGCTCACCGCGCCTGGAGGGGACGGGCCTGCAGGGAGAAGCGGATCACCATCGCCCGGTCGGTGATCCGCACGTCCTGCACGTAGAGGCGCATGCTCACCCGGGGCGCCTCGGGATCGGGAGCCGGCCACTCGAGGACCCGGGGCAGGTCCACGGGAGGCAGCACGGAAGCCAGGTCGGGCAGCAACGCCAGCACACCCTCGGCCCGAGCCCGTTCGGCCCGCAGGCGGATGATGCCCTCTTGACGCAGCACCTCCGGTACGTAGCGCACATCGGCGGAGCCCTCGAGGCCGAACGCGTCGACCCGCAGGCCGAAACGTCCCTCGATGCCTCCGCGCACCAGACGCAACTCCCGCGGAGCGATCAGCCGCAACGTCGCCGTCCCCATGCCCGGCACCGTCACGCTCACCGGACCGGGCAGATGGCCGGCCACCACGGCCCGCAGGGCTCGGGCATCGAGGTGCAGCTCGCCCAGGCCCGGCGCGGCCGCCCGGCTTCCTCCGGCGGCCAGGAGCCACGCGGCCAGAACGGTGACGCAGACCCGCCACTGGAATCTCATGATCGGCCTCCCGGACGGCGATTGTGCCTCACCGCGACTCCCCCCGCCTCAGTCGAGGGCCGACAAGGCCGCGGGAGGCAGACCGACGGGCAGGCAACCGAGGGCGGTCTCCGTCCGCGTCACGTCCGTCCGGGGCACGCGGTAGAAGCAGACCCCCGGGGCCCGGTAGTCCCGGTCGGGCACCGCCAACACCCCTCCCCCCGACAAGGCGATGGCGGGAACGAAATCGGGGCTCTCGAGCACGGTGCGCCGCACCTCGCCGACGGCGGGGTCGAAGGCCAGGACCCGGTGGACGTAGTCCGCATCGGAGACCAGCACATAGCCCAGGCGGGGGGAGGCCAGCGCCAGGTCGGCCACGTTGCCCCCGGCCGCATCGTCGTCCAGCGCCCAGCGTTCGAAGACACGATTGGCCACGTCCACCACGGCCACGCCCCCGGAGAGTTCCTGGGGCAGCAGCCCGGGGAAGATCCCCGCCAGGGCCACGAAGAGCTTCTCCCGCCCCGCCTCGCGGGCGACCAGGATGCGACCCGGGTTGCGGCCCGGCAAGAGGATCGCTCCCTCCAGGTCCAGGGTGACGGGATCCACCACCGCGAGCTTACCGTCGGCGTAACGGGTGAATGTGCGATCGATGTCCTGCAGGCCGACGAAGATCTTGCCCGCGGCGAAAGCCAGGCGATCGGGGCGGGGATAACCGTCGTCGTTCTCGGCCAGTTCCTCGAGGCCCACGCTGGCGTCGACCTCGCCCCGACCCGGGTCGAAGCGCGCCAGGTCGCTGAAGGGCGGCTCGTAGCGCGTGACGAAGCCCCGGCCGTCCACCACCAGCGCGTCGTGGGGGTTGGAGCCCTCGCCGACCCGCCGCTGCCAGGCGGTGGCGAAATCCCGGCCCGGGTCCAGGCGCTGAAGGTTGTCGAAACCGAGGCGGTTGATCACGATCACCGCTCCCGCCCGGGAGAGCACCGGGTCGGAGCTGACACTCGCGCCGGCCCCCTCGTCGATCAATTCCCGGCCCCGGGCGACGGACAGCACCCGCAGGCGGCCGGAAGAGAGAAAATCGGTGGCCGCCACGAGAAAACGCTGCCGCCGCCAGCCGACGAAAGTCCCCTCGAGCCCCGACTGACTCTCCCAACTCACGCCGGCGAGGGCATGGCCCGCGTCCTCCAGGCGCCCCCGCAGGACCACTTCGAAGGCGCTGCCCTCGAGTTGCAGGGGACCGATGCGGGAGGTCTGCCAGTCGTCACCGGCCACGTCCACCTGCACCTCGCCGGAGCCGAGGTCGACCACCGGCACCGGGGCGCCGCCCACCCGGGCCGATTGCAACACCACGCGGGCCGGACGGCGCCCTTCCCCCCGACCGCTGATCTCCAGGACCAGGGTCAGCCGGGCGCCCCGCTCGGCACGATCGGGAAAAACCAGGTGCGGCAGCTCCACGTCCAGATCGAAGATCTCGCCCAGTTCCTCCGCGGCGGGGCCGGAAGGTTCCCCGGCGGACGGGCGCACCTCGCCCCCGCAGCCGGCGAGCAGGGACGCCAGCCCCCACACCAGCAACAGCCATGCTCCGGGAGTCCTCATCGCCCGTCCTTCCAGCCCAGGTGCAGGTAGAGACTGCGGCCCGGCAGGGGGAAGCGCGCCACGTCGCGCACGGCGCTGTCGAGCAGGTTGCGCACTTCCACGTGGACCGCCAGTCCCCGACCCAGGCGACGGCCCACGCGCAGGTCGTGAATGGCCCGCGAGGGCAGGCGCCCTTCGGCCGTGTCCAGGCGATCGGTGGCCACCGGCCCCAGATAGCTCACTTCGTAGTCCGCCTCCCACTTTCCCGGCCGGGCCCGCAGGGCCAGGTAACCCTGCCGATCGGCGCGACCGACCAGCCGGTGACCGTCGTAGATCCCCCCGCTCCGATCCCGTAGACGGGAGAGGCTCCCCCCCGCCTCGGCGGACCATCCCTCCCTCCAAGACAGGCGCAGCTTGCCCTCGAGCCCGACGCCCGTGGCCCGGTCCAGGTTCTGCGCCCGCACGCGGCCGAAGGAGATCGGCAACAACACGATCAGGTCCCTCGAACGGCGGGCCCAGGCGCTCAGTTCCACCTCCAGCCGGCCCCTTCCCGCCCGCCGCGTGGCCACGGCGCCCCACTCGAGCTGCACGGCCGTCTCCGGCCGCAGGGCCGGATTCCCCAGTACGGCCCCCCGGTCGCCGAAAAGCACGTCGAGGCCGGGTACGTGCACCGTGCGGGCGAGCGCCGCCCGCAGCACCACGCCTCCCCGAACCTGCCGGGCGGCGGCCAGGCGCCCGCCCCACTCCCAGCGGGCCAGGTCGTCCGCGGGCGGGGGCAGCAGCCCCGGAGAGGGGCTGACGAAGTCGTCCCGGCGGCGCTCGAGACGCCCCGCCGCCGAGAGCCACCAGCCCCGGCCCGCCGCCGCCGAGTCCTCCACCACCAGGCTGAAGGTCCGCCGGCGCAGACCGCCCCGGTCACTGAGATCGAGCAGGGCCTCGCGAACCCGAGACCGTTCGGAGCGCAGCTCGAGCCGGCCCAGCAGCCGGTGCCCCCCCCGACTTCCGCGCCAGGCCACGCGCAGGCCGCCGCCCGCGGTGCGGGTCAGCTGGTCCCGCGCCCCGAAGCCCAGCTCACCCTCCGGATCCGTCAGGCGGTCCCGGTGGGCCCGCAGGTCGAAGGCCGCGGACCAGGCATCCGCTCCCCCCGGCCTTCCGCTCCCGCGGGACCATCGACCCGTCAGGTCCCAGTGTTCCTCCCGGGAGGCGGCGGCCAGCGCCGGCAGCGATTCGGTGCCCGGCAGCCCCCGCTCCCGCCCGAGCCAGCGTAGCGAGAAGGCCAGGGGGCCACCGGCCACTTCCCCCGCCGCCAGCCGAAGCAGGCCGTGGCGCGCGCGCACCCGGTTGTTGAGCCGGCGACGGGGCCCGTCGTCGGCGGTGGTCTGGGATGTGCCGTTGTCGCTGAGGAAGGTGAAGGCGCCTTCGGAGTCCAGGCTTTCGAAACCCAGGCTCAGGCTTCGCCCGGCACCGAGGTTTCCGCGCCACTGCCCGGTGATCCTGCGGGTCTCGAGGCTCCCGGCCAGGAAGTCACCCTGCAGCCGGGGCCCGGGCCCGTCCGGCCCCGCCCCGCGGGTACGGATGTCGATGGCGCCGCCCATGCCCTCGAGGCCCAGGGCGGCGGGAGGGGCTCCCCGGTAGACCCGAATGGAGGCCACCTGGCTGGCCGGGATCCCCGACAGATCCACGGCGCCTCCCAGGGCCGGGTTCTGCAGCACGCCGTCGATGTAGATCGCCACCTGGTCCGCCGCCGAGCCCCGCAGGGAGACCGTGGCATAGCGCCCCAGGCCGCCGTAGCTGGTCACCCGCACCCCGGGCACCAGGCGCAGCAGATCCTGGAGATCCGCCGCCCGGCCCTCCACCGGCCCCAGGTCCACCTCGGTACCGAAACCGGTGGCCTCGTCCGCGGTGGGAGCGTCGGCCCGCACCTCCACCTCTTCCCGTTTCCCGGTGGACAGGGGCGGGTCGGGCTCCGGCGCGGAGCCGGCCAGGGCCGCTCCCACCCAGGCCAGGGCGATCACTCCCGGCAGCCGCGGTATCACGGGCAGCCGGCCCCGCTTTCCCGGTCCTCGAGTTCCGAGGACCGTCCCCAGGGAATCGTGCCGGTCAGCCGCAGGTGATAGCTGCGCACGGCACCCGGGGGCGGAGCAGCCTCCACCAGGTCGAGGCGGACACCGGCCACCGCCTGCCCCAGGCAGTCGCCGGGACCGAGATCCACCCACTCTCCCGCGTCGACGATCTGCTCGAGGGGTGTGGAGAGAACGTCGTAGAGGTCGTCGGCTCCGGTCCAGGTCCAGCGCAGGCGATCGGTCTCCCCTTCCCGCTCGAGCCAGAGGCGGGGCTCGACCCTCCACCAGGGATCCTCCCCGGGTGACAGGGGATCGCGGCAGCCGGCCACCTCGCGACCGTCGTCGGTGCCGTCACCATCGCTGTCCGCCAGGAGGGGATCGCTGCCTACCAGCCGCTCTTCCACCCGGTCCGACAACCGGTCCCCGTCGGTGTCCGCGGTGGCCGGAGGCAGGGGCCGACCGTGGAGGACCACCACCGCGTCGAGATCGAAGCCCTCGCCGGCACCGGGAAAACCGTTGTTCGACTCGGCATCGATGATGCGCAGCCAGCGCACCCGGGCCAGCCCCACGTCGGCCAGATCGAAGGCGTCCCCCCCGGCCCCGGAAACGCCGCCGGGGCCCGCCGGATCCCACTGGGCCGGATCGTCGGGTACGGTCCAGTTGCCGGTGAAGGTGGGCGTGATGCCGGCCAGGCCCTTCAAGGCCAGGTGCTGCCGGCGATCGATGTTCCCCCCCCGGGCGGCCTCGAGCGCCTGCTGATCGTAGGGAAAGCGCACCCAGGTCTCGCCGTCGGCGGAAACCTCGACGAAACCCGGCTCGGCGAAGATCGTGTAATCGTCGTCCGGGCCCGTCGGGGCGGCGCCGACGAAAAAAGCGTTCTCGAAAACGATGAAGTCCGGCCCGGGGCGATCTTCGATTTCCACGTCCACCAGTTCGTAGACCATGCCGCCGGCAGGCCCGAGAGAGGCGACGGAGGTCGAGCCGGTGGTGGCCAGGGAAGGGCCGGGCGGTCCGAGGACGATGCCGGGGAGGTTGGCGGCCCCGTGACGGGCGGCGGGATCCGGGCCGGCGGCCTCCCAGCGCAGCACCTGGTCGGGCAGACAGTCCACCGGCAGCGAACGTTCGGCTGCGAGAGCCCGGCCCGCAGGCCAGGCTCCCGCAGCACAGAACGCGGCGAGCAGCAGGACGCGCTCAGTAGAGCGCATCGAGCACTTCCTCAGGGGTGATCGGCAACCCCTCGAAGAAGAACAGGCCGTGGAAGATCACCCTCGCGTCGAGGGCCGGGGTCGGGCCGGTATAGCCGTCGTGCCAGAGGGTCAGCCCCAGCGTGTCCAGGCCGTACTCCCGCCGGCTCAACCAGGCCAGGGGTTCGACCACTTCCGCCCCTTCGATGGGCTCGATCCCGCCGTCGGGGGTGATACGCCCGACCCGCACGATCACCGCATCCATCCCCGCGCGATGCTCGAGGGTGGCGATCAGCGGAGTGTCGAGGGGCAGTTCCACCGCCGCCGACCCGAAGGTCAAGTTGGCGAAGGCCCCGAGGGTGTCGAAGACCGGGTTGTCGGGATCCGCCGCGCCGAAGGTCGTGGGCGAGAGCCACGGTCCGCCGAAGTAGGGCGAGACGTTGGGGAAATAGTCGAACTCCAGCAGTTCGAAGGTGTCCGCGGCCGGATCGTCGAAATCCCCCGTGCGGTCGAGCCCCGTACGGCGCTCGTTCCACAGTCCCCAGGAGACCTGGAAAAAGCCGAACGGATCGGCCTCGAAATGGGCTCCGTCGAGCACGAAGACCGCCCCCGCGACGAAGTCCATCGTCTCGTCCACCGCGTCGGCCAGCCGCCAGCCGAGGCGCGCGGCGGGCAGGTCGGAGCGGTAGAGGACGGCCAGGGAGCCGGGCCGGTCACCCGGGAAGGCCGGCATGTCCGCCTGCCAGTTCAGACGCTCGGCGACGGGGCCGTCGACCACCACGGCCGGATCGGCCATCGGATCGGAGGTGAAGAGGGTCAGCCAGCCGGAAGGTCCCGGTGCGACCTGGGCTGAACTCAGGGCCGGCACAGCCAGCAGACAGACGGTGAGAAAGACACGGTGCAGCATGGAACGACGCATGTGGATTTCCGTGGAGGGTCCGAACGCGGATCTGCCCACGGCCGGCTCTTCCCAGGGGAATCTCCCTCGATGGTGAGATCGAAGACCCGGCGTCGTGGACAGAACTCCGCGCCGGCCACCCCTGGTGAGGACTCCCGTGAGGGAATCGAAAAAGCCCCGCTCCCCCCTGCGCCTGGCGGGCGCGGCGGGCGACGGGGCCATCCGACGGCGCCGACCGCAGGCCGGCAACCATCCCTGGGTGTTCGGTGGCGGAACCTGCCCCTGGTTGGTTCTGCCCTTCGTGCTGGGGCCGGTCTCCTGGCTCGCGGGTCGTCCGGTGCGCTGCGCCTTCCCGGCCCCCGAAATGGGCCAGTGGCCGCTCCGCCCACCCCCGACCTGGGGCCGGGGGGCGCGGAGCCCGCAGTCACCGTCACCGCTCACAGTCGCCGGGCGGCAGGGGAATCTCACCCCTTTCCCGTAACCCGAGCACCTCCGCCCGGGGCCCTCGAGGGCCGCGAGCGGAGGCTTGTGTACCACGGGCGGCGGCACCCCGGCAACCCCCGGCCGGGGCCAGGCCTCGGGAGGCAGGGGACGCGCCCAGCTTTTTTTGACACTCCCCGGAAGGGGGCTCGATAATGGCGGCTTCGCGAGCGCGCCGCCGGCCCCGCCCCCGGCGGGTGGACGCCCGTACCGTGGGAGACCCCGAATGAAGGTCCTGGTTCTAGGTGGCGGTGGCCGCGAACACGCCCTGGCCTGGAAGATCCGCCAGTCCCGGGGGGTGGAGGAGCTTTTCTGCAGCCCCGGCAACGCCGGCATCGCCGAAATCGCCGACTGCCCGCCCCTGGCCTCCTCGGACCCCGAAGCCGTGGCGGACTTCGTGGCCCGCCAGGGCATCGACCTGACGGTCGTCGGCCCCGAACTGCCGCTGATGCAGGGCATCGCCGACAAGATCATGGCCCATGGCCGGGCGGTTTTCGGGCCCACCGCGGGCGCCGCCCGCCTCGAGGGCAGCAAGGTCTTCGCCAAGCAGTTCATGACCCGCCACCGGATTCCCACCGCGCCTTACGAAATCTTCGATCGCTCCGAGGAGGCCCTGGCCTACATCGACAAGGCCGATCGTCCCCTGGTGATCAAGGCCGACGGCCTGGCGGCGGGCAAGGGCGTGTTCATCGCCGAGACCCGGGATCAGGCGCGGGAGGCCATCCAGCGTCTGATGATCCACAAGGCCTTCGGCGGCGCCGGCCGCACGGTGGTGATCGAAGAGTGCCTGCGGGGTCGCGAAGCGTCCTTCTTCGCCATCAGCGATGGACAGCGCGTGATCCCCCTGGTGACTTGCCAGGACTACAAACGTGCCTACGACCACGGCCGGGGGCCGAACACGGGAGGCATGGGCTCGTACTCCCCGGCGCTGCACCTGGACCGGGAGCTGACGGCCTACGCCCTCGAGAAGATCGTCGGACCGACGATCCGGGGCATCGCCGCCGAGGGGCATCCCTACCGCGGCGTGCTCTACGTGGGCTTGATGCTCACCGACGACGGGCCCCGTGTGCTGGAATACAACTGCCGCTTCGGGGATCCCGAGACCCAGGTGATCCTGCCCCGGCTGAAATCCGACCTGGTGCCCCTGCTCTCGGCCGCCGCCTACGGCGACCTGTCCACCGTGCGGGTCGAATGGCGCCGGGAGGCGGCGGTGTGCGTGATCATGGCCTCCCAGGGCTATCCCGGACACTACCAGAAGGGCAAGAAGATCCTGGACATCGAACGCTTCACCGGCCGGCAGGACATCGTAATCTTTCACGCCGGCACCCGTACCGGCCCGGGAGGGGAAATCCGCACCTCCGGCGGCCGCGTCCTGGGAGTCACGGGCATCGGCCCGACCCTCGCCGCCGCCCGGGCCAAGGCCTACGAGGGCGCCGCCGGCGTCACCTTCTCCGGCGCTCACTACCGCCGGGACATCGCTGCCGGGATCGACGGCTGATCCCGCGAGGAAGACCTGACCATGAGCGACTCTCCCCGCGTGATGATCTTGATGGGTTCCGCCTCCGACCTCGACGTGATGCGCCGCGCCGCCAGGGAACTGGCCGGGTTCGGCGTGCCTTTCGACCTGGAGATCACCTCCGCCCACCGCACTCCCGAACGCACCGTGGAGATCATCCGCCGCGCCGAAGCCAAGGGCGTGGAGGTCTTCATCGTCGGCGCCGGCATGGCCGCCCACCTGGCGGGAGTGGTGGCGGCCCATACTTCGCGCCCCGTGCTGGGCGTGCCCCTGGCCGGCCCCCTGCTCGATGGCCTCGACGCCCTGCTGAGCACGGTGCAGATGCCCCGCGGCGTGCCGGTGGCCACCCTTGCCGTGGGCGGCTCGGGAGCGACCAACGCCGCGTTGCTGGCGGTGCAGATCCTCGCCCTCTCCGACCCGCGCCTGGCCGAACGGCTGGCCGAGCGCCGGCGGTCGATGGCCGAAGAGGTCGAGCAGGCCTCCCGCCGGGCCAGGGAGAGCCTGGACGCCGACGCGCAGGGCTAGCAGCATGGGCCGCTACTACATCGCGACCCTCGGCTGCAAGCTCAACCAGTTCGACTCGGCCCGGGCCGAGGGCTGGCTGCGTGAAGGCCGGCACACGCCCACCGACGATCCAGCCCAGGCCGACCTGATCGTACTCAACACCTGCACGGTGACGATGAAGGCCGACGCCGACGGCCGGCGCCTGGCGCGCCGCCTGAGAAGGCTCAACCCCCAGGCACGGATCATCGCCACCGGCTGCTATGCCGAGCGGGAACCCCGCGCCCTCGAAGAGCTGGGGGTGCTGGACGAGGTGGTGGGCCTTTCTCAGCGCGAGCGCCTGCCCTCCCTGCTCGGTGCGACGGAAACCTGCTCGACCGCGTCCATCGATCTCTTCTTCGGCGATCGCTCGCGGGCCTTCCTCCGGGTACAGGAGGGCTGCGACCTGGCCTGCAGCTACTGCGTGATCCCCTCCGTGCGGGGACCGAGCCGCTCCACGACTCCGGAGACGATCGTGGCCGCCGCCCGCCGCCTGGCCCGCCGGGGAGTGCGGGAAATCGGCCTGACGGGAGTCAACACCGGATCCTGGGGGGCCGACCTCGAGCCCCGGCGAGCACTGAGCGACCTGCTCGAGACCTTGCTCGACGCGCTGGCGGGTGAAGCGGTGCCCCCCCGCCTGCGGCTCAATTCTCTCGAGCCCCGCACCATCGACAGGCGCCTGCTCGACCTGATGGCCACGGCCTCCCCGCAAATCGCGCCCCACCTGCAGATTCCCCTGCAGAGCGGGTCCGACCGGGTGCTGGCCCGCATGTCCCGGAACTACCGCCGGCGCCACTACCGGGCCGTGATCGAGATGGCCGTCGAGCGCGTGCCCGGGATCTGCCTGGGGGCCGACGTGATCACGGGCTTTCCCGGGGAGCAGCCCGAAGACCACCGCCGGACGATGGCCTTCATCGCCGATCTTCCCCTGGCCTACCTCCACGTCTTCACCTACTCCCCCCGCCCCACCACCCGCGCCGCCGACCTCAGCGATCCCGTTCCCGAACGGGTGGCCGGCCGGCGCACCACGGAACTGCGCACCCTGGGAGAGGAAAAAGCCCGCGCCTTCCGCGCCCAGGCGCTGGGCCGGGTCCTGCCGGCCCTGGGCCTCGACGCGGTGGCGGACGACGGCTCCAGGCGCGCCCTGACCGCCAACTACATCGAGGTGCTGGTTGCCGACGCGCCCCGGGCGGAACTCTTCGACCTTCGCGTCACCGGGCTGGAAGACGAGGGGCGCGTGGTCCGTGGAGTGGTGGCATGAAGCGCCTGCTGGTCGCCTTGCTGCTGGCGGCAGCGACCCCGGCGCCCGCCTCCGCGGCGGTGGCCTGGTTCGAAGGCGATCTCCAGCAGGCGATGGAAAAGGCCCGGGCCGAGGGGCGGCTGGTGCTCGTCGATTGCTGGGCCACCTGGTGCAAGTACTGCCGCGTGATGGATCAGGACGTCTGGAGCCAGGAGGGCGTGACCCGCGTGGTCGAACGCAACACCGTCCCCCTCCGGCGCGAGGTGGACGCCCGCCGGGGGCTCGGCCTGGACCTCTCCGAGCGCTACGGCGTGCGGGAATTGCCGGCCGTCCTGATCATCGATCCGAAGGACGGCTCCCTGCTGGTGGACCTGGTGGGCTATTCCTCGCCCGAACGGCTGATCGAGGGCATCGACCAGGCCTACGAGAAATCCGCGGAGCGTCGATCGCCGCAGCAGCCCTCGGGGGCCGCCGACCTGCTGCGCGAGGGCCGGGAAGCACTCCGCGTGCGGGAGTTTCGCCGGGCCCTCGAGCGGACCCGCCAGGCCGCGGCGGCGGATCCGGATTGCCGCGCCGGCGTGGCCCTCGACGCGGGCCTGCTCGAGGCGGAGATCCACCGCCGGATGGACAGACCCGGGCACGCCCTCGAGGCTCTCGAATCCCTCGCCGACCGCTGCGCGGGAAAGCTCAACCCGGAGGCCTGGCGCCTGTGGTCGGAGCTGGCCGCGAGCGTCGATGGCCAGGCCGGCCGGGGCCGGGTGCTCGAGCGCTGGGCGGCGGCGGACACCGCCAGCGTGGAGGCGCAGGTAGCCTGGGGCGTGTGGCTCAGGGAGGAGGGCGGCGACGCGGCCCGCAGCGCCCGGGTGCTCGAAGACGTGACCCGCCGGGCCCCGGACGACCCCCTTCCCCTGGTGGAATGGTCCCGTTCCCTCAACGCCCTGGGCCGGCGGGAACAGGCCCTCGAGGCCCTCGAGGCGGCGATCCGCCTCGACCCCCACGACCCGGATCTGCGGGAACTGCGTTTCCGGCTGCGCTTCCCATCCACCGGACGCTGAACCGCGCTCCCTCCCGTCCCGGCCTTCCTGGAAAAGCCCGGACAGCCTCCCGGCTCTGGCTCCTGGAGGCGCCCGCGCTATGCTGGACGGCAGCCATGCACAGGCGACTGCTCTGCCTCGTCATTCTGACAGCGGCCATCCTCCCACCGACCCGTGCCGAGGACGCGGCATGGGTGCGGGAAGCATTCACCCGGAGGATGGGGCGCGGCCTGGCGGCCCTCGCCCAGGGCAACGCGGCGGCGGCGGTGGACGACCTCTGCTGGGCCGCCCGGCGGGGCCTGAACTCCGCCCGGGCCAACCTGGGCTGCGGCCGGGCCCTGCTGGCGGCGCGCCGAGCCGAAGAGGCCATCTCGTTCCTGGAACTGGCGCGGGACCTGGCCCCCGAAGACCTGGGGGTCGCGATCGCCCTCGGCGACGCCTACCTGGCGGCGGGCCGTACGGCCCCCGCCCGGGCGGCGTACTACCGGGCTCTCGAGGTGCGGGTCGACTACTCCCCCGCCTACGACGGCCTGGCCCGCCTCGCCCTGGCCCGCGACGACACCGCCGCCGCCCTCGAGTTCTTCGGCAAGGCCCTCGAGGCCAACCCCACCGACGCCCGTGCACGGCTGCACCGGGGCGAACTCCACTTGCGCGAGGGCCGCATCCAGCAGGCTCGGGCCGACATCGAGGAGGCCGCACGGCTGCGGCCCGACGACGGCGAAGTGCAACTCGGCCTCGCACGGATTCTCTTCGAGGCGGGCCTGGCCAACCGCGCCCTGGCCACGGCCCGCAGGGCGCGGGCGCTCCGCCCCCTCGACGCCCGGATCCCGGCCCTGACCGCCCGCACCCTGCTCTCTCTCGAGGCCCTCGGTGAGGCGGAACAACAGGCCCGCGAGGCGATCGGCCTCGATCCGGACCTGGTCGAGGCGCGACGGGTCCTGGCGGAAATCCTGGCTCGTACCGGGCGCATCGACGAGGCCGTCGAGCAGCTCGAGGTGCCCCATCCCCAGCGCCTGCTCGGCCGGCAGCGCCGGGCGCTGGACACGGCCCGCGCGCGCTGGCTCGAGCGCCGGGAGCACCTCGCGAAAATCGAAAAGCTCGTCGGCGAAGGCCGGCCGGAGCCCGGCGAGACCCTGGAACTGGCCGCCTCGCTGGTGGAAACCGGGCAGCCGGAGCGGGCGGCCCGCCTCGCCCAGCGCGCCCTGGCCGGACCGGCAGTGGACACGGCCCTGGAGCGCCGGGCGGCGGCCATTCTCTACCGCGCCGGCTATCCCCTCGAGGCCGGTGGCGTACTCGAGACGATCGACCGGCGGGGAGCGGCGGATACGCTGGACCTGGCCAACCTGGCTCTCACCCTGGAGCTGACCGGTGCCGAGGAGGCAGCCGAAAAGCTCTACCGGCGCATCCTGGACCAACCCGACCCGCCGGCGGAGGTCCATGCCGGCCTGGCACGCCTGGCCCTGCGGCGTGGCGACTACGAGACCCTGGTCCGGGAACTCGAGGCCTACCTGGCGGCCTCGCCGGCACCGGAGCGGGCGGCCCGGGCCGACGCGGTCCTCGAACGGCTGCGGCCCGGGGCCGCCCCCCCGGGGGAGGAGGCACCGTGAAGGGCGACACCCGGACCCGGCTCACCGGCCTGCTGACGGCCCTGGTCCTGGTGGCGGCCGTGACGACCGCCCAGGACCTGACGGCCCGCAAGGGCTTCAAGGTGACCTTGCTCGCCCCGCGTTCGGGCGAGGTCGTCTCGGGGCCCCGGCAGATCCGGGCCGCGGTCACCATCGACGACCCACGGGAGATCGAGGCCGTCCGCTTCTACGTCAACGACCGCCTGGTGCTCACCGACCGGGAGCCCCCCTGGCAGGCCGAATACGACTTCGGCGAGGCCAGCGCCCAGCACGTGGTGCGTGTCGTCGCCCACCACCGCGACGGCCCCACCGTCTCCGATTTCGCCATCACCCGCACCCTGAACCTCCGGTACGTGGTCCATGTGCAGCGGGTGGTCCTCGATGTCAGCGTCCGGGATCAGGACCGCCGGCTGGTCACCGGTCTCGAAGCCTCCGACTTCGTCGTCGAGGAGGACGGCCGCCCTCAGCGCATCGTCGAGGTCTCCCGGGAGGAGCGGCCGATCCTGGTGGGCATCGTGATGGACTCGTCGGGCTCGATGCGGGGGCGGATGGAAGCCGCGCAACAGGCGGCGTGCGGCTTTCTCGAAACGCTCCGGGACGGCGACCGGACCTTCGTGGTGGACTTCGACGAGCGGGTCTTCCTCGTCGAGGAGATCACCGACGACTTCGACGCCGCCTGCAAGTCCATCGGCGGCACCTTCCCGGTGGGCGGCACCGCGCTCTACGACGCCCTCCATGCCGCCTTTCGCGTCAGCTACCAGGTGCCCTCCGAACGCCGGGCGCTGATCATCCTCAGCGACGGGGACGATACCGAATCACGCCTCGACCTCGCTGCGATCACGGAGGAAGCGGAACTCTCCGACGTGACGATCTACGCCATCGGCCTGGGCGTCCAACCCCTGAGCACCGCCCGTTCGGCCCTCAAGCGGCTGACCCGCATGACCGGCGGTCGCGCCTTTTTCGTCCGCAAGGCCGAGGAACTGGCCGGTGTCTACCAGTTGATCGCCGAGGAACTGCGCGCCCTGTACCAGGTGGTCTACGCCTCGGACAACGAGGTCTTCGACGGGCGCCTGGTCCGGATCCGCGTGCGTGTCCCCGGCAGCCGGGGCTACGACATCCGCCACCGCCAGGGCTACCGCGCGGTCCGGCCCGGGCACGAGCGCGGAGGAGAAAACGCCCCCGGGGGAAACCCGGGGCTCTGAGTGGTCGAGCCACAGCGGCTGGGGCACGAGTTCGTCGAGGGGCGTTTCGGCACGCTCGGGGAGGGGGCGCAGGCGAACCCGCAGATCCAGGGTGCCCGTACCCCAGGCCAGGCGTCCGATGACCAGCGGGGCCCAGCCCGCCCGGCCGACCCGCAGGCGCCAGGGGCCTGGAGCCAGATCGATGGGTGGCACCGCGCCCTGCTCATCGGTCACCCGCCGGACCGGGTTGGCCCGTTGCCCCACGGGTTCGAGGGTCAGGTGAACGCCGGCCAGGGGAGCCCCCCGCTCGTCCTCGGCTTGCAGCCGCAAGGCATGCCCCGGTCCCTGACCGGCCGCTTCGACGGAAACCGGCGCGGCGAATCCCGGGAGGAGGGTCAGTTCGGCCACCGCCCGAAACGGTCCCCCTACGACGATGCCCTCGAGCCGTGCGGGCTGAAACCCTTCCGCCAGCGCCAGCACGCGGTAAGGACCGGGGGGCAGACCGTCGAGCGCATAGAGTCCACGGCCATCGGTCACGGTCAGCCCCAGGAAGGCCGGTCCGGCGGTGCGCTGGGCGATCACCGCCGCGGCGGGCAGAGCCCGCCCCTCCGCCGAGCGCACGGCGCCCCGCAAGCGGCCCCTGGCGGCGCCCCCCGCGGCGGCGGGCGCGGCAGCGGCCAGGATCAGCAGGAGTGAAACAACGCGTGTCATCGCAACCTCGAACGCAGCCGGGGGCCACGTCCCCGCCCGGCGGCCCGCGGCGAGCCCCCCGCGCCCCCGGGAACGAGCTTCCGGGGGACCGGGACACCGCACGCCGGCCCGCCAGTATGCCCCATGCGGCCTCGTTTCGCGGGGTGCGGCGCGCCGGGGGCCCCGTCCCTCCCGCCCGGGGCAGCGGATCGACGAACCGCGCCGAAAAACCGTCGGCAAGAAGCTTTCGCCGGCCTCCAAAAGGCCTTATATTCCGCCGAAGATGACCGTGTGGTTGCCAGCATGAGCCCGGTGCGGCTCGAGGCCGTCTATGAGCGGTATGCGCGGGATCCGAACGGGAACCCCAGGTCGGCTGTGCGCTGGGGCGTGCGGGCGACTTTCGGCGGCTCCGAGACCGAACCCGAAGCCCCCCGCCAGGGCCATCGGCGCCCAGGCGCTCCTGCCGGCGGCAAACCCCGGCCCGGCGGCCCGCGGGGCCCGCGGGAACTCCCCCCCCTCCCGGCGGAGCGGGTCCTGAGCTACCGCCCGGGCGGCGTCACCGTCCCCCTTCCCCAACCCGGCTCGGGGGCCGCCCATCTCGGCGCCCACCTCGACCGACTGGCCTGAGACCGCCCGCCGGCCCCGTCTCCGCCTCGATTGCGGAGCCCCCCCGGACGCGATATCTTGCCCGCTTCGCGGCGCGCCACCGGAGAGGAGAGGTGGCCGGGCGCGGTAGAGCGTGAACATCAGCCGATTCAGGGGAATCAAGGAGGTCTTTCATGCGGAAGTCGATCCAGGCGTTGGCAATCTTCTGCCTGGCCGCCGGTCTGTCACTGCCCATCTGGGCCGGCGAGGCCGGGAAGGCGGAGGACGGTGCGTTTTTCATCCGCGAGGGCGAGGCATTCAGTCTCAACGTCTCGACTCTGCTGCAGGTCCGGGCGGACTACAACGATGACGAGGTGACCTTCTCCGGCCCCCTCTACACGGGGGTGCCGAGCACGGACTTCGACCCCCAGACCGATTTCATCGTCCGCCGCGCCCGGCTGCGCTTCTTCGGCGAAGCCGGTGCGGAGTGGCTGAGCTACATGGTCGACGTGGACCTGGCCAGCCTCCCCTCCCCCAGCGGGGACATGCTCTCCATGCCCAGCTACGGCACCGCCCTCAGCCCGGAGTTGCAGGACGCGTGGCTGCGGTTCCGCATGGGCGAGAATCACAGCATGACAGTGGGCCAGCAGAAGGACCCCTTCGACTACTTCTACCAGGAGTACTCCCGCGACCAGATGTTCCTCGAGCGCCCCTACCTCAGCGGCGAGCCCTTCGCTCCGCGCCGCCAGGTGGGCGTGCGCTACTCCGGCCACACCGCCAGCGACAAGGTGGGTTGGGACGCGATGCTGAGCAACGGTAACGGCACCGGCAGCCTGGGCGACGACAACGACGAGTTCGCCTGGTCGGGCCGAGTCTACATCCAGACGCCCGGCTTCTTCGGCAGCGGCATGACGGCCCTCCCGGGCCGGTACGAGGGCCTGCGTTACGGCATCGGCGTGGCCGCCCACGACAACGAAGTGGGCTCCACCATGGTCTGCGAGGGCAGCCTCGCCCAGACCTGCGGCTATGCCACCGACAACCTGTCGGCCTTCGAGGTCTTCGGCGGTGTGGCCGGCACGCGGGTCCGCGCCAACTTCTCGTGGCAGTCCTGGAGCCAGGACAACGCCGGTTTCAACCCCGCGGGCGGGCCGGACGAGCTGCAACTCGACTCCTGCACCGTCGAAGTGGGAGCCTGGGTGGGCGATCACAGCGAAGTGGCCCTGCGCTACGAGTCCTGGACCACCGACCCGCTCGACACGATCTACACGGGCGAACTGCAGAGCGAGTACGAGACCACGGCCCTGACCGCGGGCTTCAACTACTACTTCACGGGCAACCACGACCTCAAGCTGCAAATCAACGTGGGCCAGTTCGAAATGGCCATCGATGATCGCCTGGACATCAGCGACCCCCTCGAAGCGCTCGCGGCCGGCGACTTCATTCGCGGCAGAACCGAGGCCAAGTCCAACTTCATTCGCATCGGAATCCAGCACGCCTTTTAGAGCCGCCGCGATTCCGCAGACCCAGAGGAGGACCTGGTCATGAAGCTACGATCGATGGGAGCCCTGCTCGCCGTCCTCGCCGCCGGAGCCGTCGCTCTTCCGAGCCTGGCCGGCGAGGCCTCGGCGGACGAACAAGGCATCCGGATTGCCGAGGGCGAGCACTTCTCCCTCGACATGCATTTCTTTGCAGAAGTCGCCGTCAACCGTTCGCGGGACGAACTGGACTATTCGGGCTCGTTCTACGGCTGGCTCGGCAACAACGACGAGGAGATCGCCTTCCCCTACGCAACGGGCGACGCCTTCTCCTCCGACGCGGGCATTCGCTTTCCCCAGCAGCAGGGCTTCGACCTGCAGCGGGCCCGAGCGATCTTCACCGGCAAGGCGGTCGCCGATTGGCTGACCTTCCGGCTGGAATCGGAGACGCGGGGCGGAGGTACCGACATGGAACTGCTCGACGCCTGGGTTCGCATCCGGGCCGGCGAGCAGTGGGCGCTGACCTTCGGCCAGTTCAAAACGCCCTTCGGCTTCTTCCAGCTCCAGCGCAGCTGGCGACAGCTCCTGCCCCGGCTCTCCCCGGCCACGACCTACATCTCGCCCGAGCGCGACCCCGGTTTCCAAATCGACTGGCGGCGGGGGCGTTTCCACGCCCAGGCCGCGGTCCAGAACGGCTCCGGGCGCAACACCTACGACACGGACACCGACCAGCAGATCGCCCTGCGCTTCGAGCTGACCGGTCCCGACGGCTTCGACTCCGACTCGCCGCGCTACGAGCGCCCGGACGAAGAACAGGTCACCGTGGGCGCCGCCTTCGTCAAGAACTCCCTCGGCATGGTCGACTCGCAGACCAAGGGTCTCTGTCTGCCGGTGGCCGGGGCCGAGTGCGAGCCCTCGGTCTCGCGGGATGGCTTCGAGCTCTTCTTCGGCTACCGGGCCGAAGCCGTGACCCTGCTGACGAGCTGGCAGAAGTGGACCTACGAAAACAACCGCCTGGTCAACGCGGGGCCCGAAGCGGACCACGTGCTGGGCATCCCAATTCCCACCTCCGCCGTGGTCCTGCGTCGTGATGACCAGGACCTGGAGGTGTGGCAAATCGAAGTCGGCCTCTTCGTGGCCCGGAACTGGGAGGTCGTCGGCCGCTGGGTCGAGGCCCAGCAGCCCGATTTCGGCATCGTCGACCCGGTCGCGACCGAACTCGGGCCGCCGGTGCTGACCAACACCGGCCAGACCGACACCCCGGTGATCGAAGACCGGCCCTCCTGGATCGCCCTGAGCGAGCGCCTGCGCCAGTGGGGCGGCGGCGTGACATGGTACGTCCGCGACCAGAACCTCAAACTCGAACTCGGCTGGTTGCAGACCGAACACAAGTCGTTCGTGCGCGATCTCTTCTCGTCCTACACCCCCGACGTGGGCTACCGCAAGCCCGCCGCCACCCGGACGATCCAGGCCGGAGATCACGTGGCCCGCACGGGGTCTCGTTTCCGCCGCAGCCCGCAGCTCTACGCCGTGCTCAGCTGGTACTACTAGGAGAGATCGATGAAGCGGAACATCCTTGCCCTGTGGACCTTGCTGGCCCTGGCGCTGCCCGCGGCGCTGGCCACCGAGGCCGCGCCCGCCCCGGCGCCCGATGCCGCCCTGGCAGCCATCGACGCCATGATCGCCAAGGCCGAGATCGACAAGAGCGACGGGGCCTGGCGGGTCCAGCTTCCCCTCCCCGCGAAGGTCACCTTCACCAAGGGGCGCAAGTACTTCGCCCTGATGAAGACCAACAAGGGCTCGATGAAGATCGAACTGCTGCCCAAGGCCGCGCCGATGCACGTCACCAACTTCATCTACCTGGCGCGGCTGGGTTTTTACGACGGCCTGGCCTTCCACCGGGTGATCCCGGGCTTCATGGCCCAGGGCGGCTGCCCGCTGGGCAACGGCCGGGGCGGGCCGGGTTACCGCTTCGCCGGGGAGACCAAGATGAACGTCCGGCACGATCGGCGAGGCGTGCTCTCCACGGCCAACACCGGCCGGCCGAGAACCGACGGCAGCCAGTTCTTCATCATCTTCAAGCCCACCCCCTGGCTCGACGGTAAGCACACCGTCTTCGGCCGCGTGGTCGACGGCTTCGAGACCCTCGATGCCCTCGAGCGGGCCGGCACTTCGTCCGGCGCGCCGCGGGAGCCGCTCCAGATCGACAAGGTGACGATCCTGGTCCAGTAGCCCCCCGATCCGCACCGATGCGGCGCGATCCGGAAAAGGCCGGAGCCCCCACGGCTCCGGCCTTTTCTTTTCCGCCCGCGGTTCCTAGATTCTTCGCAGGGGCGCCGCGCCGGCCACCGCCGGCGCGCAGAGTGCCCGCGTGGAGATCCCAGGTGGCCAAGCTCGACCGTTTCTTCCAGGCGATGTACGACCGCAAGGCCCGGGAATTGCAGCTCGTCGCCGGCCGCTCCCCCGCCTTCCTCCTGCCCGAAGGCCTGCAGCCGGCCTCCTCCGTCCAGCCCAACCTCGAGCAGGTCCTCGGCCTGCTTGCCGAGGTGGTCTCGGCGCCGGAGCTGGAGCAGATCCAGAGCCAGGGCAGCCTGGAAGCCACCGTCGTCCGTCCGGGACTGCCGCCGATACAGCTCCGGGTGAACGCCTCGGCCTCGGGACTCGAGGCAGTCTTCACCCCGACGGCGGCTCCGGCGCCCGGGACCCCCGAGGCCCCCACGCCCCCGGCGCCCCAGGCGTCTCCAGCGCCCCAGGCCGCCCCAGCGCCCCGGGTCGCACCGGCACCCCAGCCGGCCGCCGAGACTCCGGTGCCAGCGGTTCCGGCCGCCTCCGCCGAGCCCGCCGGCGGGCTGGAGATCGACCGGCTGCTGCACAAGCTCGTGGAAGCCGGGGGATCCGACCTGCACCTTTCCTCGGGAGAGGTGCCGATTCTCCGGGTCGACGGGGAAATCCAGCGCATCGAGGGCGAGGCTCCCCGGGATGCCGCCGCGATCCGCGAGTTGCTCTGGCCGATCATGCCCGAGCGTAACCGGGAGGAGTTCGAGCGCTGCCACGACACCGACTTCGCCCACGAAATTCCCGGGCTCGCCCGCTTCCGTTCCAACATCTTCCTCGACCGCAAGGGCCCGGGGGCGGTGTTCCGAACGATTCCCTCGAAGATCCTCACCGCCGACGACCTCGGGCTCTCTCCGAAGATCCTCGACCTGTGTCGACTGACCAAGGGGCTGGTGCTGGTCACCGGTCCCACCGGCAGCGGCAAGTCCACCACCCTGACCGCGCTGATCGACCACATCAACAAAACCCGCAACGATCACATCATCACCATCGAAGACCCCATCGAGTTCGTCCACGAGAACATCCGCTGCCTGGTCAATCAGCGCGAGGTGGGGATTCACACGGACTCGTTCAAGAAGGCCCTGCGGGCGGCCCTGCGCGAGGATCCGGACATCGTGCTGGTCGGCGAGATGCGCGACCTCGAAACCATCGCCATCGCCATCGAGACCGCCGAGACAGGCCACCTGGTCTTCGGCACCCTGCACACCACCACCGCCGTGTCCACGGTGGACAGGATCATCGACCAGTTCCCCCCCGAGCAGCAGAACCAGGTACGTACCATGCTCTCCGAGTCGCTCAAGGGCGTCATCGCCCAGACGCTCTGCAAGAAGATCGGCGGGGGCCGGGTCGCGGCGCTGGAAGTGCTGATCGGCATCCCCTCGGTGGCCAACCTGATCCGCGAGGGCAAGACCTTTCAGATCCCCTCGATCATGCAGACGGGCCGCAAGTTCGGCATGGTGACCCTGAACGAGGCGCTGATGGAACTGGTGCGGGAGAAGAAAATCACCGCCGAGGAGGCCTGGATCCGCGCCGTGGACAAGGGAACGATGGCCGCCACCCTCAAGAGTTCGGGGGCCGACATGTCCTTTCTCGAGGCCTCGAAGGAGCCGGTGGGTGTCGGCTGAGCGGGCGCGGCATTTCGACCTACTCCCCGCTCCCGCTGAGATCGATCAGCCGGATCTCGAGAGCCTTGGCAAAATCGTAGATCCGCTCGTCGCGGTAGAACTCGCCGAAGTAGATCGCCCGGATGCCCGCGTTGGCCACCAGCTTGAAGCAGTTCCAGCAGGGGCTGGCGGTGATGTAGATCTCGGCGCCGTCGACGGCCACGCCGTTGGCCGCCGCCTGGACGATGGCGTTGGCCTCGGCATGCACCGTGCGGACACAGTGCCCCGCCTCCATCATGTGGCCCACGTCGTCGCAGTGGTCCAGGCCGCGGATCGACCCGTTGTAGCCGGTGGAGAGGATGCGCTTGTCGCGGACGATCACCGCGCCGACGTGCTTGCGCTCGCAGGTGGAGCGCGTCGCCACCTGGCGGGCGATGTTCATGAAGTAGGTGTGCCAGTCGGCGCGATGGGTACTCATCGTGGATCCTCCAGGCCGGAGGCCGCGGGAAGGGACTTGCCGACAACCCCGGAAACCGTGACATTCTAGAAGTGAAACCGCTCCCGGGTCGAGGTAATCTGGCCGGGGTGGAGCAAGGAGCGTTGCCCATGGTGGAGCCGATGGCCGAAACGATCTCCCTCGCCTGTCCCGACGTGGGCCCCGAGGAAATCGCCGCGGTGGTGGAGGTTCTCGAGGATCAGCACCTGAGCCTCGGCCCGCGGCTGGAAGCCTTCGAGCAGGCCATGGCCCGCTACGTCGGCACCCGGGAGGCGGTCGCCGTCTCCTCGGGCACCGCCGCGCTGCACATGCTGGTCCACGCCCTGGGCTGGGGCCCCGGCGACGAGGTGGTCACCACCCCGTTCTCCTTCATCTCCTCGAGCAACTGCCTGCTCTTCGAAGGGGTGCGACCGGTGTTCGCCGACATCGACCCGGTGACCTGGGACATGGACCCCGCCGCGGCCGAGGCGGCCATCGGTCCCCGCTGCCGCGGGCTGCTGCCGGTGCACGTCTTCGGCCGGCCCTGCCCCATGCCCCGTTACATGGAAATCGCCCGGCGCCACGACCTGCAGGTGATCGAGGACTCCTGCGAAGCCCTCGGCAGCCGCATCGGCGGGCGCATGGCCGGCGCCTTCGCCCGGGCCGGGTGCTTCGCCTTCTATCCCAACAAGCAGATCACCACCGGCGAGGGCGGCATGGTGGTCACCGACGACCGGGAGTTGGCCGCCACCCTCCGCTCCCTGCGCAACCAGGGCCGGGGCGCCGACGGCACCTGGCTGAGCCACGAACGCCTGGGCTGGAACTACCGCATCCCCGACATCCTCTGCGCCCTGGGGCTCGTCCAGCTCCGCCGCCTGGAGAGCTTCATCGAGCGCCGCCAGAAGGTCTACGAACTCTACGCCCAGGCCCTTGGCGAGGTAGAGGGGATCATCCTGCCGCCTCCCGCCACGGCGGAGCAGCGCATTTCCTGGTTCGTCTACGTCATCGCACTCGAGGAAGGCAGCGACCGCGAACGCCGCGGACGGGTGCTCGACGCGCTGCGCGCCCGAGGTATCGGCTGCCGCAACTACTTCGCCCCGATCCACCTCCAACCGTTCTACCGCGAGCGCTTCGGGCTGCGGGAAGGCATGTTCCCCGTCACCGAATCCGTCGCGGCCCGCACCATCGCCCTGCCCTTCCACACGCGGCTGGACGAGGGCCAGGTGGGCCGGGTGGCCGAGGCCCTGCGGGAGGCGCTGGCGCAGCCCTGAATCCATCAGCCGGATGGATCTGTCCCCTAAAAATATTCGATTAGACTTTTGCGCCTGGAGTGTCGATCCTCCTTTTGCAGGGCCCCCGCCCGCCAAGGAGGCAGACCATGAACGACACCGCGAACACGTCCCCCCGGCAAGAAGCCGTCACCATGACCTGTGCGGCCTGCGGCGGCCCGGCATCCACGGTCACCGACATGGGTCCCACGAACCAGCCCGGCGTCCACAGCCTGACCGTCGCCGGTAACACCGGATTCACCACCCTCTTTCACGAGGCCGCCCTCGTGCACCAGATCATCGCCGCGCTCCGCGAGGGTGACTTGCAGGCCATCCCCCCGCGCTACTGGCTCGAACTCGATTGCGTCTGCCGCGAGTGCGGCGCCGCCTATTGCCGCGGGTGCTGGAGCGATTTCATGGACGAATTCGACCCCGAC
>JAUZRX010000018.1 GCA_030949985.1 Acidobacteriota bacterium | reverse complement strand
GTCGCGAGGTCGAGGCCGGCGCCCCCGAGCCGAACCCAGGCCGGTGGCCGGTGACGAGAGTTACCGACGGCCCTGAAGCTTCTTTAGCGTGCACGCCAAAGAAACGGGAAGCGGGTGGCCTGCGGGTCACCCGCTTTTCTTGGTTCTGCGGGAACGCCGCTCCCTGCGGGAGACCCTTCCGGGGGTGCGGCGCCGAATCGGGGAGGGCTTTCGGCCGCTTTTTCCTGGTTCACGATTGTTCGTATCGCTTCCGATCGTTCCTTCCGCGCATGATCCACCCGGGCCGCCCGCAAAGGATTCAACATTCGTACATGCCTGATGACGGGGCAGGGGGTATCTTTGTTCCTCGCGTGGGGATCGGAGACCTGGGGCGCTGCTGCAGCTAAGTTGAGGATCCCTGTATGTCCGCAGTTCGACCCTCCCGAGGTTTCGCCGCATCTCCGGCGATGCACCTCCTGCTGATCGCACTTTTTGCCCTGGCGCTGCCCGCTCCGGGACAGGTTCTGGCTCAGTCCGCCCCCCGGGTAGAGTTCGTGCCGGAAGATGCCCAGGGGCTGGCGACCTTGATCATCGAGACCCCCACCCCCCGGTGGGAAGCGGTGGCGCAGGGCTTCATCCCCGAAATCGACGGCTACGGCAGGATCGGCCACCGCGGAGCGCCGGACCTCCCCGAGCGGCGTGAGCGTGTCGCCCTCGGATCCCAGGGCCGGCTGGAAATCGTCGACCTGGCCGTGGAGTGGTCGGAAGGACGACTTCCCGGCCCGCTGGCCGCCTGGCCGGGAAGAGACCCCGCGGCGCTCCCCCTCGATCCGGCTTGGGACAGTGTCGCCGACTACTGGCCCTCTCGGCCCGTGCAGGTCGTCATCGCCGACGGCGCCTTGCGACGGCTGCGCTTTGCCACTCTCGCGATCCATCCGCTGCAGGTGAACCCGGCCGAGGGGCGCTACCGCCTGGCTCGACGCATCACGATCCGGATGAAGCGTGGCGCGGTGCCCGCCAGAACCCTGGCACAGGCTTCCAAGACCCGGCTTTCACCACTCGAACAGATCGGTCGAGGCCTGCTTCGCGGCGCTGAGACCATCGAGCCCCGGCCCCTGGGCGCGGGTTCGCCAGCCTCTGTGATGGGAACGACGGCGGCGGCGTCCAACTTCCCCGCGTGGCAATTCGAGGTCAGCCGCCAGGCCCTGTACCGGATCACTTACGCCTGGGCCCAAGCCCATGCCCCCGGTCTGCTCGGCTTCCTCCAGTCGAACGATCCCCGCCGCTACCGCCTGACGGTCCAGGGAGTGGAAGTGCCGATCCTTGTCTCGGGTGAAGCCGACGGGAGCTTCGACCCGGGAGATGCCATCGTCTTCTGGGGCCAGAGCGTGGATACCGATCTCTTCGACCCGGACGTCTGGCAGGGGGGAGACTTCACCGACACCAACGTCTACCGACTCGATCTGGCAGACGCGCCATCCCGGGTTTCCGAGGTCCCGGCTCCGCCGAGCTTCCCCGATATTCCGGCATCTTTCCGTGAGCACGTCCACTTCGAGGAGGACGGACGCTTCCAGGGTTTCGTGCCGGCGACCGGTGACGACCACTGGTTTGCGGACCCGCTGGTCGTGGCCCTCTCGACTCCCGATCAGGCGAGTTGGAGTGTGCCGACGCCGGGGCACGCCGGGGGCGCGGTGGACTTCCGGATCCGCCTGATGGGCATCAAGGGTTACGATACGCACCGCTCGGAAATCGAAGTCGACTCCAGCCTCGTGGACCAGGCGGACTGGGACGGGTTCCGCTTCTACACCCATGGCGTGGATGACGGCCCGCTGACTCTTCCCGGTCCCCTCTCTCCCTCCTCCCTGGTCACCGTCCGCCTGCCCCTCGGCCGAGCCGGTCAAAGTCGGGACGCCGTCGGCGTGGACTGGATCGAATTCGACTACGACCGACTCTACGAGGCCGTCGATGACCGGTTGCTTTTCACCGTGCCGTCGGACAAGAGCTACCAGGTACGGATCGGTGGACTGAGCCAGGTCAGCACCAGCGAGATCTGGGAAGTTTCGACGACGACCACGTCCCCCGCCGGCATGGAAATCGTCCTCCCGCGGCGCATCGTCGGCTTCGGGGATGTGGGCGGCCAGGCTGCCTTCGACCTCGACCGGGCCGCCACCGGCCGGCGCTTCTTCGTCGCCGGGGATTCCGGCTTTCTCGTCCCGGACCGAGTGCATGAAGACTTGCGGCCTTCTGCGGTGGACGCATCGCTCGCGCCTTCTCTCAGGGACTCCACCAACGGCGCCGATTGGCTCGTGATCGGTCAAAGAGACCTGCTGGACATGCCCTCGGGAGGCACTTCCCGTCTCGAACAACTGGTCGCCCAGCGCCAGGCCCAGGGGCTTCAGACCGCCGTCGTTGCGATCGAGGACGTCTACGACGAGTTCTCTTACGGCATCGCCGATCCCCAGGCCATCCGCGACTTCCTCGCCTACACGCTGGGAGAACTCGAGCCCCCGGCGAGTTGGAATCCGGCTCCAAGCTTCGTCGTGCTGGTGGGGGACGGCTCGTGGGATCACAAGAACAACTACGGGCATCCGACACCTCGCCAGTTCGTGCCCAACTACATGTACGACATTCCCGAAAACAGCCAGTTCGGACACTACCCATCGGATACCTGGTTTGCGGCTGTCATCGGCCAGGATGAACTGCCCGATCTCGCAATCGGCCGACTGCCGGTGCATTCCCTGGCCGAGGCCGAGGAGGTGTTCCGCAAGATCCTCAGCTACGAGAATGGCGACGTACCCCCCGCATCCCCCGGCAAGACCTGCATGGTCAGTGAATTCGATTCCGATTTCAAAGAAGTACACGACACCAACTATGACCGCTGGTTCGTGTCGGGTCCCCAGCAAGCCGACAAGCTCTACGAGAGCATCGATGACGAAGACTGCCAGGTCACCGGATCGACACCCCAGAACGACCGTATCGACGCCTGCATCAACGGCGGTTCGGCCATCGTCTCCTTCGCCGGCCATGGCGGGTACAAGAGTTGGGGCAACGGTTGCTCGTTCTTCACCTCGGAAAATGATCCCGGCGATCCGAACTACCCCAATGAACCCGGCGAGAGCCTGGGGGACATCTTCGACGACACGCCCCTCTATGTGACGATTCACGCCAACTGCATCACCGGCAACTTCTCCGCCACCAGTTCCACCACCTCGACCAACGACGTCCAGTACTCGATGGTCGAGGACTGGGTGACGACCGCCCGCAAGGCAGCGGTGGCCGGTTTCGCGCCCTCTCATCTGACCTATGTCTTCGAGCTGCACGAGATTCTCGACCCGTTCTACGAGGAGATCTTCGGCAAACACAAGGAGCGCCTGCTGGGAAACATCGACGCGCGGCTGAGGAGCGACTTCGACACGAGAAACAAGCTGGTGTTGCTGCGGTCGTTCGTCTTCGAGGGTGATCCGGCAACGCGGATGACGATCCCCGCCCCGCCGGCCCCGGAGATTCTCTCCATCGACAAGGCGGGCTCGGGGGAACTGACGCTGAGCTGGACGTCGGTGGCCGAGGCAGACTATTACCGCGTTTACCGCGCCACTCACTGGAACACCGACACCTACACGCTGGCTGGTGACAACATCGGCGGCACGACCTTCACGGATACGGGTCTGACCAACTGCGACGACTATTTCTACTACGTGGTTTCCGTCGATGCCCAGGGATTCGAGAGCCGCTGGTCGAATTTCAACGAAACCTGTGGCGACGCCAGCCCGGACCCTGTGGACTGCAAGTACGGCATCCCGGAGAATCCTGTACCGCCCCATGCGCCCTCGTCCGTCGCCGTGGAGGATACGCGGAAGGGCGGCGAGCTGCTGGTGAGCTGGGACAACTCGGACCGGGAAAGTGACGTCGAGCAATATCATGTCTTCTGGGGTACCAGCCCCGGTGGACCCTATCCCAATCAGCGCACGACCTCGGCCTTCAAGAACTCACTACTGCTGACCGGCCTCGAGAATCGCCTGGAGCACTATGTCATCGTTCGGGCAGCCAACTGCTCGCAGATGGGCGACCCGAGTGCAGAGGTCATGGGGATCCCGCACCTGGTCAAGGGAATCAACCCTCCCGACTCGGTGGGCGATCTGCGGGTCCTCGTGGAGCCCGATGCGGGCGATGGGATCGATGATCTCCGCCTGGAGTGGACTCCCCCCACGGAAACCGTCTGGGGCGTTGCGACCACGCTGGCCAGCCAGGAAGTCCACGGTTCGACGACCACTCCGCTGTTCACTCCCTCGCTGGCGACGCAACTCACCGATCCGGTCCTGGGGCCGGCGGTCAACTCCTGGATCCACGAGAATGAGGGCGAGGCCAACGGCGGTCGTCGATGGTATTACCTTCTTGTCACGGAAGACGATCAGGGAGGGCGATCGGCAGCCGGAGCGGAGCTGCCGGCGCCAATCGAGGACCTGGTGCTGGTAGCAGTTGATGAGAATGGGGCGCTGCCACCAGAGCGGATCGACATGAGTTGGTCGGCCGTGAACCGGACGATGGACACCACACCGGATGGCTATCCTCAGCGGATCTCCATCGCCGGCTACCACGTCTATGGGCGCGACTCCATTCTGCCGAGGGACGAGTGTGGCGATGCCAACCGCTTGACTCCGTCTCCTCTCGAACAGGCGCAAACCAGTTTCGCCGTTCCCGCTGGCGCTATCTATACCTACCAGGTCCTGGCCATTGACCAACATGGGAGCGAAGCCGTCTGGTAGGCTGCAGGTCGGCTAGCTATCGGCTGGGGGGGAGAGTTCCTCCAAGGCTCGGTGGGCCGGCGCGAAACCCGGATCACGGCGAGTGATGTTCTCGAGAAGGGCGCGCGCGGCATCGTGGCGGCCACTGAGTTCCTCGCTCATTGCGAAGCGAAAGGCCATGACCGTCTGGTTGTAGGCCGCCTTCCGCGCTTGGGCCTCAGCCCGCCGGGCTTCCTTTGGCTGTCCGGCATCCTGGTGGAACCGCGCGAGCATCTGCCATTCCTGAGGGGAGATAGGAGAGTGTTCAAGAAAGCGCTGCATTTCCGCGATAGCGACATCGAATCTGCCGACCACCGCAGCGGCAACGGCGGCCTCGGCCCGCGTACGGGGCGCGAGACGGACCATCGGGGAATTCAATAGCCGCTCCGCCACCGCGAAGGCCTCCGCGCCGCGTCCCAGCGAGCCCAGCACGCGTAGCCGTGCCCGCAAGGCCGGCCAGTACTCCGGTCGAAGTTGGAGACAGCGGTCAAGATCTTGGAGGGCCCCGTCCAGGTCTCCTCTCTCGATTCGCAACTCGGCGCGCTGCTCGAAGGTTTCGAAATCCAGGTCTCCGCCGCTGATCGCAGCATCGAGCAGCGCTTCGAGTCGTAAGCGATCTGCTTGGCGCGAAAAAGCTTCGAGCGCTGCCTGGGCACTGAGAATCGCCGGGGATCCTCCCGCCGCCTGGGCCCGCGCCAGGAGAAGCGAAGCGATCTTCGGATTGAGACGGCGGCGCACGTACGAGCGGGCCAGTCGCGCCCACTGCTCTGCACTCACCCTGCCGAGGGCCTGTTCCAGGACACGAGCAACCGCGCGGTCATCAGCCTCGACGGCATTCCAGACTTCGTCCGGATTCTCATTGAGCGACCAGGGGGTTCGAAGCTCGACGAACATCGAGGAATCGGTGTTGATGATCGGTGCCTTTCGGGCCAGGTCGTGTACCGCCTCATCGTCCAGGCGCATGAGCGAGAGAATGTCCTCGGTGCGGAAGATACCGAGGCTCTCAAGATCTCGGCGGACCGCCTGATCGAGATCCTCCCAACGGCGAAGATCCTCTCGCTTCAGCGGCTCCAGCCCGGCGAGAATCATCATGTCGGAATCATCGGCCGCC
Source organism: Acidobacteriota bacterium (assembly GCA_030949985.1). NCBI lineage: Bacteria > Pseudomonadati > Acidobacteriota > Acidobacteriota bacterium. The sequence goes on along the minus strand of JAUZRX010000018.1, from coordinate 18,916 downwards.
GCGCTGAAGGTGTAGACGTGGGGAAACTCCGCGGTCAGCGCTGCCAGGATGGAGGTAAAGGCGTCGAGTTCGATATCGTAGAGCTGGATCCACTGAAGGAGATGTCCGCCGGGGTTGAGACTGGCTTTCGCGATTTGCATGTACTCCTGGGTAAAGAGATTCGAGCACCCACTGATCCAGGGATTCGAAGGCTCGGAGATGATCAGATCGTACTTGCGATCCGTTCCCGCCAGGTAGCTCCTTCCATCATCGACAATGACATGGACCTTGGGATTTTCGAGGGGGCGGTGGTTGACGGCGTCGAAATAGTGCGAAGCTTCCAGAACGGCGGACTCGATCTCGGCGACGTCGACCCGCTGTGTTCCGTAGAGGGTGACCGCTCCCGTCGTGACACCGGAGGCGAAGCCGATGACCAGCGCGGTTTCCGCCGGTTGGCCGAAGATCATCGGGATATGCCCGGACAGGAGTTGCGTTGACATGTCCCCGAGGGATGCATCGTTCTTCCCATTGAGCCGCAACGTGACGCCGCCGGGAACCCGATGGATAGAAACTGTAGTGTTCAACCCCTCGCGGTAGTAGAGCATCTGCGAAAGAAGCCCGCCTTCCATCGGCTGCAGGGGAACCCCGAAGTCGAGATCCAGCATCGTCTGATAGTAGAGGCCGCGAACGAGATTCTCGCGGTCCCATCCCGGGGGCGAAAAGAGGAAGAGCAGGGCGATCACGGCAGAAGCGAGGCCACCGAGCAGCTGCCGACGTCCTGCAGGCCTGAGGAGGAGGAGGAAGTGCGCGGCCGTCACAAGAAGAGCGAGAGCCACCGCAAGGCCCAGGGTCCGGCGAACCCCGAAGACGGGAATGAGAACGAATCCAGCCATCAGGGCACCGAGAGCCGAGCCGATGGTATTGATGAAATAGACATCGCCAACTGCCCTTCCAGCCTCCCCTGCAGCATCGGCGTTCATTCGACAGGCGATGGGAAACAGGGCTCCAAGGGCTAGCGTGCCGGGTAAGAGAGCCACCAGGGCGACCAGCGCTCCGGAGAAGACGAGATTCTCTCCGGTAATGCCTCCCCGTTCGATGAGTCCCAAGAAGAAGGAAGGCAGAATTCGCACCACGATCAGACTTCCCGCAGAAAGCAGGCCGACCAGGCAGGTCAGCAGCGCGTAGACGACCCGCGGGTTGCGAAAAGCATCGAGCCAGCGCCGGATCAGCAGGCTGCCTCCGGCGATGCCGAGAAGAAAGGCCGCGAGCATGACGGAGAAGGCGTAAATCGACGAGCCGAAGATCATCGATAGAAGACGGAACCAGGCCACTTCGAAGGTCAAGGCTACGAAGCCCATGATGCCATAGGAGAGAAGGCTGGCGTTCCACCGGCGAGCGGTGCGCGACTCCGCGGCAGCTCGAGCACGCTGCTCGGAGCGAGCCTCCACGGGCTCGGCTCCCGCAATGCGAGGGGCGATCAGGAAGAAGGCGATCGCTCCCGCTACGAAGTCCATGCCGGCCCCCACGACGTTGCTCCAGCGCAACCCCACGGCCCCGAAAAGGAAGAACGCCGAGCCCAGGGTACCGACCACGGCGCCCAGGGTATTCAGGCCGTAGAGCAGTCCTACATGACGGCCGAAGTCGCGGGAAGAGCGAATCAAGCTCGCCACCAGAATCGGCAGGGTCGCCCCCATGCAGAGAGTCGGTGCGAGGAGCAATGCCAGGACCGCCAGAAAACGGACCACGGCTGCGGGCCAGAACGGCCACCCCGAAAGAAGGACCTTGTGCAGGGAAGGGTAGAGCTCGAGGAGGAAGGGAACGGCCAGGGCGTAGAGACCGACTCCCATTTCCATCATTCCGTAGACCCGGACACCACTTCGCACACGCTTCGCGAGCCTGCCGCCCCAGATACCGCCGAGTCCCAGACCGAGCATGTAGGCTACGAGAATCGTGCTGACGGCGAGGGTCGTCGAGCCGAAGACCAGCTTGAGCGACCTTGACCAGACGACCTCCAGCACCAGGCTACCCGCCCCGGAGGCGAGGAGGAGGGTGCCGACTGTCGGGACCAGCCATCTCTGGGATTGCTTCATTCGGGATTCTCCGTCACTCCGCCCTGGCCATGCTGAAGGCGGCGCAACTGACGACGGACATCATTGACCGCGGGCCGATAGCCGGGTCGACCCGCGGCGAGATCGAGAAAAGCACGGCAGGCTGTCTGGGCTTCGTCTCGACGCCCGAGATGGGCGAGGGCGGAACATCGGTGCTGCAGGGCCAGCAGATCTCTGGGATAGTGTTGGAGCGCCCGCTCGAGCAGCTTCAGCGCCTCGGCTGCACGGTCTTGCTCGAGATAGGCCGCGGCCAGATTGACCAGTTGCTGAGGATCGTCAGGGCTCAGCCTGAGAGCACGCTCGAGAAAGGTCGTTCCGCGCTTGATCCGGTTCTCCCGGATGTAGCCCAATCCGAGTCCTCGAAGGGATCCGATATCCTCGGGATCCAGGTCGAGAGCATTCTTGAAGACCGACCGAGCTTCGTTCCATTGACCCCTCTGCTGATAGCGCTCAGCCTTGATCCGCTCCAGCCGCGCGACCTTACGGACCTGCTCGCGCCAAGTGCTGCGCAACTCGGCATGGGAAGCGGCACCCATGAGGAGGAAGGAAAACAGTGCGCCGCTCAACGTTCCGGCGATGACTCGGCCCCAGGCATGGCGATCCTCGGCCATCCACCACCAGGCACCACCCGCGATCAGGCCCAGTGGTAGGGCCACGGTCACCAGAGCCGGCCCTGCGAGGACCACAGCAGCCAGGGAGAAAGCAAGGGCGCTACCCAGCAGGCAAGCTGCCAGCCCTGAGCGGAACGCGGGCATCCCGCTGCAATCGGGATACGTTGCCTGGAGGAAGCCGAAGCTGCAGCCCGCCACGAGCGACGCTACGAGGAGTTCCATCGGCAAACGCGCCAGGGCTTCCGGCCCCATGGCCAGAGACCACCCCGACGCGAAGGCGCCGGCAGTGGAGAGAGCTCCGGCAAGGGAAGATACCGGCAATCTCCATGGCAACCGCAGAGCGAGGCGAGCCTCGGCAAGTCCCATCAACAGCGCCACGGCCAGACCGACGCCTGCGCTGCGGCCGAGAGCCAGGGCCAGAGCCATCACGCCGATCCCGTGCGCCAGGCGGCTGAAGAACGTCAGCTGGTCGAGATCGTGAAACAGGCGAGCGCCGAGCAAGAGGGCCAGAGCCAGCCCGATGGGGGCGAGGATGTCGTAAGGGGGAAGGGTCAGGGTCGGCTGTTCGGGAAGCAGGACCTTCTCGGCGACGAAGACGCCGCCCAGGGCCACCAGGGCGAGGAAGGCACCCGGCGTCCAGCCGGCGCGCGGAACGCGGCGGGACGGATCGGTCCAGCCGGTCCCGCCGGCCCACCCTCGCCGTTCGAGCCGCGACCAGGCGACGACCAGAACAGCCAGCACCGGTACGAGCCAGAGAACCGCAGCCGCGTCGGGAGCCGACTCCGTCGCACCGCGGTAGATGGCCCCCTCGCCGCGCAGGAGATCACTCTGGGTCGTCATCGGCCAGGCCCACCGGAAGACGCCGAGGACGAGCACCGGGAGCAAGAAGAAGAAGAGAGAGGTCAGGTAGACGGTGACGGCAGCAGCCGCCGCGCGCCAGACTCTTCCAGAACGCAGCCCCACGTAGAAAGCGCCACCGAGCACGGCAAGGGCCGTTTCAATGCGAATGCCTCCCGTGGTCCCTACGAAGCTAACGCGGGGGTCGAAGAAGTGAATGATGATCCACCCGATATCTGCGGGATCGGCAGCCAGGTAGCCGATGGTCGGTACCTCGCGGTGGTGGTGAAGCAGGAGATCGGCCAGGGGGGGCACGAGGGTCAAGAGCCAGGCCATGGCCATCAGTCGGGCGACCCGGGCCGGCGGTACCCGGGCCCAGGCGGCAAGAACGAGCACCAGCGCGAGAAAGGGGCCCACGTAGGCCAGCGGGTAATGGACGAAGGCGGCCAGAGCTTCGAATGTGGGATTCCGGGCGACGACGATCTCCACCAGGTTGCGCACGGCGATCACGGCGGCAAGCATCGCGGCTACAGTGCCCGGTCCCCAACGCACCTCCTCGGCGGCGCTCACCAGATCTGCCCAACGCGTCCAGATTCGCTCGATCACTCCTGCAGTCTCCGCCTGCATCCGCTCAGTTCATGTAGCCCAGGCCCCGCAGCGCATCCAGCTCTTCGGCGCTGCCAGCGGCGGCCTCTCCATCCGGACCCGGGCCGAGTTCCTGTCTGAGGCGTTCGAGTTGCTGGACCATCAGCCGGAGCTGCTCGGTCTGCTCAGCGGCCAGGTCATGGGCTTCTTCCGGATCGCGTTGCAGGTTGTAAAGTTCGAAGGTGCGGCCTCCATCACGCTGGGGAATCTCGATGACCTTCCACGGACCCCGGCGCAGCGCCCACCAGCGCCCAGCGCGGCCGGGAACGGGTCGGCGAGGATTCTCAGGGTGTACCAGGTGGTGGTCGGCGAGGTGGATCTGGGGCCGTTCTTCGATGCTCTGGACCCCCCCCCTGGCGAGCAGGAGGGACAGATCGAGACCATCCACTTCTGCCGGGAAGTCGACCTGGGCGAGATGGGCCAGGGTGGGCGCGATGTCCTCGAGAAGCACCAGCCCGTCGAGCCGAGTGCCTGCAGGCACGATTCTCGGAGCTCTCAGGGCCCAGGGAACCCTCAAGGTGTCGTCGTAGAGGTACTCGCCGTGGGCAAACCAGTAGCGATGGTCCCCCATGGCCTCGCCGTGGTCGGCCGCCAGCATCAGAATCGACCCATCGAGCAGGTCTCTCTGCTCGAGCCCTCGCAGCAGCGCCGCCAGGGCCTGGTCTGTCTCCACGACTTCTGCCTGGTAGGCTCGTCGGGTCCGTTCGATCGCTTGGCTGGTCATCACTTCGTCGGCGAAGAAGATGACCTGCCCCTTGGTCAACTCGCCGCCCTCGACCCGGCGAAAGATGTCAAGCTCCCCGGAACCTTCGGGATCCGTGCGGCGCAGAATCTCCACCGGAGGCGTATAAGGCCAGTGGGGGTCCAGGTAATGGACCCAGAGGAAGAACGGTTCGGAGTTGGAGAGCGAGTCGATCCAGGCCAGGGCTTCGCGGGTCAGGGCAGGGGCGGAATCACCCTTCCAGCGGGCACGACTGTTGGAAAAGACCTCGAAGCCCTGCTCGAAGCCGAGTCCCGATCGCAGGTTCACGTTCGAGACGAAGGCGCCGGTTCTGTAGCCCGCCGCGGCGAAGGCTTCTGCCAGAGTCGTCACCTCGCCCGGCAGCACCATTCCCAGGCCGTCAGCTCCGTGATGGAGCGGATGCAGCCCGGTCAGGATCGTACCGACCGACTGGGTCGTGCGGCCGAAAGGCGCCACAGCCATCGGCGCCCAGGCGCCCTCCAGTCCTACCCTGTCCATCGCCGGGGTCGGGTGGGGGGCCACCCCTGAAAGACCCACGTGATCGGCTCGCAGGGTATCGATAGTGACCAGAATCACTGGAGGCGGGGTGGCGCGAGGCCAACAGGAGGCAATAGTCAGCCCTGCTGCCAGGAGGGCGACTGCCACGGCTCGATTGACGAGACGACCTGCGATCATGGAGATTCTCCGCCTCCCGGCTGGCTGCCGAGGGTGACAGGCCCGCCGCAGCACCGCAACGCTGACGGCGAGTATAATACCGCGTCACTCGTGGACCCCGGGTACCGAGCCGGCCGCGAGGGGAGGGCCTTGTGGGCGCTGACAGCGATCTCCTGCGAAGGGCCCGTTCCGGCGACCCGGCGGCCTTTGACGCGCTGGTCTCCCGCCATGGTCGGCTTGTCCTCGCCGTGGCGCGGCGAGTGACAGGGCATCGAGAGGACGCCGAGGACGTGGCCCAGGAGGCCTTTCTCCGCTTCTATCGCTCCCTGGCGGATTTCGACTTCTCCCGTCCCGTGGAGCCCTGGCTGGTTCGCATCACCCTGAACGTGGCCCGGTCCCATCTCCGGCGTGCCCCATCGCGCCGCGAGGAGGCTCTGCCCGACAGGCCCCTGCCCGGCGCCCCAGGTTCCGGTCCCGAGCAGCATCTCGAGGCCGCCGAGATCCGGCGGCTCCTGCTGGCGGCAGCCGATCAGCTCAGCGAGAGAGAGCGGCTTGTGTTTCTGCTGCGGGATATCGAACAACTGCCGTCGACGCTGATCGCTCAGGTCCTCGAGATCACCGAAGTGACCGTGCGGCGGCAGTCCTCCGAGGGCCGCAGAAAAGTCATCGCCTGGCTTCGTCGTCACCACCCGGAGATCCTACCGCCGGAAGGACCACAGAGGCGCTAGTTCAGCGAAAGTCGGTATTTTCACAGAAAAAAGCATCCGCCCATGAACGCTCGGCAAGTCTGCCGGGTAGTAGCCAGTGATTGCCAACGATACCTCCCGCAACTGGAACGCGAAGAGGGCAAACAAAGGATGGATCGAGTTTCCCCAGTGCTCAGCAATGACGACCGCCTCCTGGGCCACCTGGTCGATGCCGCTGGCTTCGAAGCGGTGAGCGATTTCGAAGTCGCCCGGCTGCGCCGGCGGATCTCCGGCAGCCTGGCCGGCGAGCGCAGGCCCTCCTATGGGCGCGGCTACGCGGTGGCTGCTGCAGCCCTTGCTTTTGCCGCACTCTCCCTGATCGGACTTGGCTCCCGGCCCCCGGCGTCGGCGTCGCTGGCCTTGACTCTGACCGAGGATGGTTCAGTGCGCATCGCCTACGCGGACGGGCGCCCCATCGAGCGAGTGGTCAAGACCCAGGCTCCCGCAGCGTCGGCCGAAAAGATCGCACGCGTCGCCGGTGCCCGTGAATATGTGGACAAGAACGGACAACCACGGCCGGGTACGGTCGTGTTTTACAAGGTGGACTGAGGCGGTGCATCGCGCCGACTCGAGAAAGACAAGCTCGATAGTGAGGGTGCAATACCCGATGAAAACAGTGTATGCCAGCTTCCTCCCGGCGCGGAGACTCCGGATTTCCGTTGACGCGGAGGCCCAGTCGGCGTACCTAACACCGGCGGCCTCTGGCGGGGCCGGTGGATTTGCCTGTCCGACAAAGGCAGCCTCATCGTTTTCCGGGCGATGGGTTGTCGGCAGGGCAAGTGCACCGGTCGACGCGTGGAGAGAGTCGCTGAAAACCGCTTAGGAGGGTTTTAATGTCCAAGCACCGTACCATCCGGGGACTGGTGGCAGGCCTGCTGGGAGTTGCGCTCCTGGTCAGTGGGATGGTCGTCGCGTCGAACATGGGCTTCAAGTTCGTGCCCGACATTCCCGCCAACTCGGCATTCAACCTGTCTCTGCCCTGGAACAACAACTACACCAAGGGCAGCGAGCTGCTCAACGATCTGCCTGGCGTTACCCGGTTGCAGAAGTTCAATCCGGATTCGACGTTCACGGATTGGTTCGTGGGCGCAAGCCCCGTGCAGAACTTCGACGTGATCAAGTCTGAGGCCTATATCGCCAACGCAGGGAGTTCCGGCTCGAACACGGCGGTGATCGTCGGTTCTCACGATCCGAACTTCACGCTGAGCTTCAACCCCAATGAGGCTTTCAACGCCTCAGCGCCTTACCATCAGACCTACACCAAGGCCAACGAGCTGCTCAGCGATCTCAACGGCCAGCTCGGCTCCGGCGCTGTCTCGCGGCTGCAGAAGTTCAACGCGGATTCGACGTTTACCGACTGGTTCGTGGGTGCCAGCGCCACGCAGAATTTCAACATGGACCTCGGCATGGGCGTGATCGTGATCACCGGCAACGGTGGTTCCGGCTTCGCCTGGCCCCACTACTGATAACGGGGGTTCGACCTGATGATTCGTAAAACGCTTTTTCTGATCCTCGCTGCCGTCTTCCTCGCTGGCCTCAGTGGTTTCTCGCTGGCAGGCAACTACCCTTTCGAGGGAGGCGTGATCGAGCTGGGCAGTGATCCCGGCTTCGCGGTCTACCAGCGCTACTACCTTCCCAGCCAGGACAAGGTCAGTCCGGCTTGCCCCAACTCTTGCGCCAACTGCGACACCGCCACCGCAGGCGGCCCATACTGCACCATGACCTTCAAGGCCAAAAAGTCGAACGGCTCATTCCGTGGCTACTCCGATAACATCATCAACTTCAACAACGCTCCTTACGGCTCCATGGCTTACATGATCCTGGATGCCGAGGCCAACGGCGGCGCGTCCAACCATGTCGGTTACTACGCGTGGACGGCTAAGGCCGTCAATGATGGCGACACCGGCAAGTGGTTCGACCCGAACTGCGCCGGTACCGTTGTATACGCCTGCCTCGGCCCTGCTAGCCCGTCGAATGCTTCCGACGTGCTTCAGGTTCCGGATCATGACGGCAACGGCACCGCTGGCCTGCAGGCGATCGGTGGCCTGCGCCCGATTCCGGTTCCTCGGGTCGACGCTTTCGACGGCACGAACTTCAACCTGAGCTGGGATGCCGCCACGCCGGTTGGCGATACGGCTGAAGCCCGATACGACCTGCACTTCGCCATCACCGCTCCGAGCGGCGGCAACTGCCCCGAGCCCACCACGGCCGACATGACCTTCCTCCGTACCGAGGCGGGCAACAGCACGACGGTCACCATGGGCGACGTCGGCTTGGCGCCGGGCGATGAGCAGTGTGTCACCTTCTCCATGCAGCTGCGCTTCCCGGCCATGAGCGATGGCACCGAGCTGCTCACGCGCTACTTCTCGGCCAACGGCCAGTCGGTCTACACCGGTCAGGGCGGCCTTGCGGTCAAGATCTATGACCTCACCGCCACCTGGGTCGGCCGCAACAACGTGGAAGTCGACTGGAAGACTTCCCTCGAGGACGGCGTGGTTGGCTTCTACGTCACCCGTTCTTTCACGGCGAACGGCACCTACCAGCGCGTTTCGGACCTGATCCGTGCCAACGGTGAGCCCTCCGCCTACAGCTTCATCGACTCCGTCAGCGCCCGTAGCGGTGCGGTCTCCGGTGTGTTCTATCGCATCGAGGCCATCGACGTGGACGATGAGCTCACGGTCTCCGGCACGACTCAGCTCGAGCTGCCGGCGCTGCCCGACGTGGAGAGGAAGATTCGCCAGTTCCGTCGCCCCGTGCGCGGCCGCTGATCGTCCCTTCATTGCTTGACCCGCAGGCCGCCCTCGGGCGGCCTGCTTTCTTTTCCGCTAGGCTCGTACCTGATTCTCCGGAGGATGACGTGAGCCTTCTCTGTCTGCTTTTCGCTCTTGCTACCGGGCCGGCCGCCGGGAGTTCATCCGTCGCCGCCGGCCAGTGGACTCCTGCGCCGACCGAGGCGACCACGCTGCTGCTGCTCAGCGGTTCGGATCGTGGATACATCGAACCGAAGAAATGCTGGGGGCGGCTCGGGGGATCGCGCTACAGGGCCGAACTGGCTCGCTGGCTGGACGACACGAAGCCAGGGATCGAGCGCTTGTGGCTGGGCACCGGCAACGTGGTCGCCACCGATGAGGACGGCGGCAGCGTGGAGCCCGAAGTGATGCTCGAGCATCTCGATTCGCTGGGCTACTCAGCGATCGGCATCGGACCCGTCGAACTCCAACAGGTGGGGCCTTTCCGGCTTCTCGACCTTTCGCGCCAGCTTGCAGTTCCGCTATTGGCCACCAATCTGCGCATCCACGAGACCGGTGAGAGTCCCTTCCACGAGGCCGTGTTGCTCGACACCCGTGCGGGAAGACTGCTCGTCATGGCGGTGCTACCCCACGACCCTTCCCGCGCCTGGTTCCGTCCGGATCGGGGGACGGTTGTGACCGTCGATCCCTGGGCCGCGGTGGAAGATGTCCTGACCCGCCGTGGGGAGGAGGCGGACTTCGTGCTCCTGCTTTCTACTCTGCGGCAGTTTGAGGTGCGTGATCTGCTCGCCAGGGCACAGGGCATCGATCTCATGGCCGCATCCGATGGTCTGCTGGGACGGTTCCATCCGGTGACGGAGAATGGGATCCCCGTGCAATGGCTTGGGGGATTCGGGCATATCTTGGGCCGAGCCTTTCTGGCGCCGCCCGGTGAGCTGGTGGCCACGGATGCCGTCCAGGTGCGCGGCGCCTTTCCCATCGACCCGATCACTGGTCGCAGGGTCGACAGGATCCCGTGATTGACGACCGGCTAAGGGTAGGGGTGGCGGCAGCTCTCTGTTCGGTGGTCATCGTACTCGCCTGGCTGCCGATCCTCCGACTCCCCCTGACCGGTGCCGACTGCTGGCCGATTCTGGTGCAGGCCGCCGGTAACCCCCTGGACACCTGCCGCCAGATCTACCTGGAGAGGCTCTGGGAGGGCGCTGATTTCTTTCGCCCCCTGCTGACTCTGCTCACGGCCTTCGAATGGCGCCTTTTGGGTGAGACACCCTGGGGTTGGCACCTGCTGCGGCTGCTGATGGTGCTGTTCACCGCCCTGGGCTGCGGCGCCCTGGCGACGCGCGCCGGAGGCTCACGCCCTGCCGGCCTGGCCGCAGGTGCCCTGGTTTTCGCGCTGCATCCCCTGCAATGGCAGACGGTCCCAGCCGTGGCACGGGACGCTGACACTCTTGCAGCACTGCTGGGCGTTGCCGGCCTGCTCGCGCTCCTCTCCTTGGGGAAGGGCGTCCTCGGACGCCGGATTGCCGGGGTTCTGCTGCTGCTCGCGGCCCCCCTGGCCAAGGAGACGGGTCTGGCCATGCCCCTGATAGGCCTGATTCTCCTGCTGCCGTCCTGGTGGCGCAGGCGCAGAGAGTCGGCCGTCCAAGCGCGAGTGGATGGGACCCTCGCCCTGGCGCTGGCGGGCGGATTGCTGGCCGAAATGGCCTGGCGCTGGTGGCTGCTCGGCTCGCTGGGCGGCTATCACGGGGTGGTGCGCCCGGTGAGCCTTGGTGTCCGTCTCAGCCGGCTGCTCCGGGGCCTGCTCGGCCCTGAGAGCCTGTGGCAAGCCCTGGTCGTGGGAGCGGCCCTGGTCGGAGTGCTGCTGATGGCCCACAGGCTCCTGCGGCAAACGCCGCCGGCGGCGCCCTGGACGCTGCTACGGATCGCCTGCTGGTCGTGGCTGGCGATCGGCCTGGCCGGCGCTCTGAGTTCACCCCGTGCCGGCCTGCGCCACGCGGAAGTCCTGCTGGCTCCCGCCGCGATCCTCGCGGGCGGAGCGTGGGGGAGGATCTGGCCTCGCCGCCGGGTGCGGCCGGCTCTCGGCACCACGACCCTGGCGATGATGGCCGTGGCCGGCGGTCTGCTGCTCGGGCCAGGAAGCGCCGGGCGCCTTTCCTGCAAATCCTGGCAGCGCGCGGGAGAACTCAGCGCTCGGGTGCTGGAGCTCGCCGAGCGCAGCGCCCGGCAGGCCCACCGAAAAGGCGCACAAGTAGAAGAAGACGCAGGTGGTTACCGGATAGTCGCCCGGCCCCGCGGGGAGGGCGTCGAAGTGATCATCACCCCGTTTCCCTACCGTCCCCCGGGTGCGTCGAACACCGTCATGGCCCTGATGCCGTACAGCGTGCGAGCCTACTTGTTGGCTCGAGGAATTCCGGACCCGATCCGCGTGGCTCCGGGACGGAGCCGGGGGAGCGGCTACGGGCCGGGCTCGGCCGGCAGGAGGAAGACCGGAGAGGAGTAAGCCCCGGTACCGTCGGCCTGAATCAGGCGCACGCGGTAGTGATGAAGACGCTGCGGTTCGAGGGGTCGCTCATCGAGCCAGCGAGCTGCGAATCTCCAGCCCTCCGGCGTTGCCGTCTGCCAGACCTCCTCGTCTCGAAGCACTTCGATCCGTTCCAGTTCTGTCGTGCCGCCGGCGAGCAGACGAATCTCTCGCGGCCTCGCCGTGGCGCCACTCAAGGCAGCTCCCATGGGGTGACCGTTCACGGAGAACTCCAGGTAGATTCGGCGGGCGCCCATGGTGGCGTAGCTGGCTCGGCGGCGAAGAGCTGTGAGCAGCGAAGCGCGGTCGAGCTTCTCGGCCCGCAGAGCAGTCAAGCCGGCAAGGGCGTAGGTGTGGATGCGAGCCACGTCGGAGCCGGGCCGGCCCAGGTGGTTGTCCGATCCGCCGAGCACCCCGGCCATGTAGCCCCGCCTCCAGGCATCGGCGACCCATCCGTTCCCCCCCGGGCGGGAAAGTGGCCAGGGAGAGTCGGCCTGCTCGCTCGAGCCGTGGCCCGAGGTGATCTCCACAGCCGGCTCCAGGTCCTCGGCAATCATCTCCCAGTCGCTGCCCAGGTGATCGACGCCGTAGCCAGTGTGGTGCGGCACGGCCACTGCCCCCTCCCAGCGCCGCAGGGCCCTCCAGAACGCCGGCCTGTCGGTAGCACCCACCATCAGACCACCGCGAGAATCGGGAAAAAGCACGTGGCGATGGTGATTGAGTAGTCGTGCTCCGGGACGGTCCATCCCCGCACCCCATTCCACGGCCACGAAAGCAACGAAGCGCCCGGGCTCATTCATCGCTTCCGCCAGGCGGCGAGCTTGCTCCCACGTACCGTTGCGGGCATGGGACCAGTGGTGATCGGTGATGGCAACGAAATCCAGGCCGGCCTCTTCCCGAGCCCAGCGATAAGCCTCCCGGGGAGCCCCCGCCGAGTCAGAGGAAAAACGAGTGTGGGCTTGCAGATCGCCCCAGAACAGTGGGTCCGTCTCACTATCGTCGGCAGCGAGCACCATCACCGGCCAGGCCCGAGGCTCGATGCTGGCGGCCGTCTCGCCACGGATGCGGAGCTGCTGGAGTCCCGGAGTGTGAAAGGTGATCGCCACCGTGGCGTGCGCGGCACGCATCGGCAAGTGCCGCGGCAACTCCGCCGCGGGGTCCGTAGATTCCAGCTCTAGTTCGAGATCCACGCCCCGAGCCGGATCCGCTCCCCGGGTCGCTGCGCGCGCCACCACTTCGGCCTCGACCGCCACGCCCGCACGCACAACCGAGGGGCCACGCACTTCGATGGTCGCCGGTGCCAGGCTCTCGATCCGGCAGTAGCCCGCCAGCAAGGGAGCGGGAAGCCGGCCGGCTCCCAGTGGTGTCGCTGCGGCATCCAACTCTGCTGCCGAGAACTGCCGTGCGCCGCCTTCACATTCGATCTCGAGCCGAGTGCTGCCCCCCCCCTCGATCTCCACCACGATCGAGCGCAAGTTGCGGGGGCCGGCGAGAGTGGACCAGGCCAGGCTCTGGCGGTCGAGGAGATCTCCCCGAGCGGAATCAAAGTGTTGGGGTTCGAAGGTCACGACGCGGCCTGCCTCCACCGAGAGCCGACCCGTATAGCGACCCTCCCGCATCTTCGGCTGGGGCCAGGTAACCAGAACCTGCCACCGCCGGGGCGGCTCCGAGTGACAACCTGCCGCAAGGACCAGCAACAGGCCCGCGACCAGAGCGTGCCATGGCCAGCCGCGGGTCACGGCTGTTGCTTCCCCAGAACTTCCAGGCAGGCGTGGACCGCGCCCTCGGGGCAAGGCTGGGCCGCTGCGTCACCGAAGGCATCCACCCGCCCCGGAGCGGCAATCTTGGCGCAGGTCACTTCCTTCGAATCCCCACCACCCGTCGGAGCCCCGCCCACATAGCCGATCGAGCGCAGGCGCGCTTCCGCTTGCTCGATGATCTCCCGAGGTAACATGGATCGCGCCACGCGCAGCGAAGCTCCCCGTTCGAGTTCCACGGAGAGCGCCGCGCGCAATTCAAGCAAGCGCTCCGGCTGAGTCGCGGACAGGTCGGTGGTTTCACCGGGGTCCTGCTCGAGGTCGAAGAGGAACTCACGACACTGCCGATGCTCGAGCAAGTACTTGAAGCGGGTCGTGCTCAGTGCCGTCCAACAGCCGCGACGCAGGGTACGACTGAGTACTGGACGCTCGTCGGCCGGCGTCTGGACTGCAGCCGGCAGCGCCGGCAGATCACCGAAATCCCTGCCGTCGATGGCTGCCAGTTCGAGCAAACTCCGGCCCAGACCTGCGACGGGAACGACAGAATCGATCCGTCGTCCTTCCGCTCCAGGTTGGCGCACCATCAGCGGAACATGGATCAGGGTCTCGTCCAGGCGGTTGGTGTGTCCCAGCCAGCCATGTTCGAGGAAGGCCTCCCCGTGGTCGGCCATCACGGCGACCACGGTCGTTTCCTCCAGGCCCAGCTTCTTCACCTGATCGAGAATCTGCCCCAGGTGTTGATCGGTGTAGGCCACCTCTCCATCGTACTGTCCCTTGAACCACTGAGCCTCTTCCGGGCTGACCGGGTTTTCGACCCACTTGAGACACTGCACATCGTCGCGCGGGGGCTGTCGACCTGTACGGAAGTAACCGTTCCAGGGAGCCGGAGGGATGTAGTTGTAGTGCGGATCCCAGAGATGCACCCAGATGAAGAAAGGCTCGTCCTTCCACTCTTCGAGGCGGGCCAGCACCTTGCCGACCAGGGTGGGAGAGGAAAGGCGATTGTGCCCGAAGTTGTCCTGATCGTAGACCTCGAAGCCGCGACTGAAGCCGTACTCTGCGCGCAGCGTGACAGCCGGTGTGAATGCTGCCGTGCGATACCCTGCGGCCCGGAAGCGTTCGGCCAGCGTCGGTACCGTACTGGCCAGTGCCCGATCATGCTCCTCGACCCCATGCACTCCCGATCCCAGTCCGGTCATCACCGACATCATGGCGGGTGTCGTCCAGGGAGCGGCGCTGATAGCCCGAGTGTAGACCGTGGCTTGCCGGGCAAACCTGTCGAGCACAGGAGTCAGAGGCCGGCCGGCAACCTCGCTTCCCGGCACGTCGGCACGCAGGGAGTCGATGGAAATCAGCACCACGGAGGGCTGCGCCCCGCCGCAACCGAGGGCGAGAACGAGAAGAGTAAGCGGGACAAGCACGGAAAAGGGCCATCTCATGGCTGGAGCTTCTTCTGGAAGTAATTGAAGTAGAAACCGGGAAGGCGAGCGCTGCGCAAGTCATAGTGCTGCAAGAATCGCGGATCCGCCCATATCTCACGCTCCGAAACCGACATTCTCAGGCGGCCGATCTGCTCGATCGACGCCGGCGAGTCGGTGAATCGCGCGAACTGAAAGAGAATCACGGTGGGCCGGCGTTCCAGGACGTAGGAGCCGTCTCCCTTCTCGTGGCCTGGGGCCCCATGCCCCATGGCGGGCATTTCCCGCATGGCGATGTGACGATCGCAGAGCCCATACATGTCGATTGTGGGCAAGCCTGACTCGTAGGGCAGGACTCCAGCATTGCCAGTGGCCAGCCAGCTCTCCGCCGGGAAGTGATCGCCCAGCCAGCGGCCGGCGGCGCGATGTACGGGCAACTGCGCTGCTCGCCAGGCGGCGAATCCCCGCACGTCGGAACCAAGCGAGAAGAGGACTCCTCCGATCACGAGTGTCCCTCCCAATAGGACCGGGAAGGGGAGGATGTTGCTGCGCAGGGCTCGAGCCGCCCGCGCGAGGCCCACACCGGCGAGAGCCGCAAAGAAGACCGCCGGAGTGGCGAAGAATCGAAATGTCGGCTTGTAGTCGCCGCCGACGATCGTGACATAGATCAGGTAGAACAGCGGGATCACCAGAGTCGGCCAGATCCAACGCCGCCGCGCGCCGGCAAACAGGAAGAAGGCGCCGACAGCCGCTGCCAGCAGCAGAGGCAGGGCTGCCAGGCCAAAAGAGAACAGGTAGTCGATGCCTCGAGCGACTGCCGCCAGGCCGCCGCCTACCTTGGCCCGGGCGGTGTTGGGCACCAGGTCGCCGTAGTACAGCCACCGAAACGCGAATAGCGGCCCTGCAGCCGCGGCAAAGGTGATCCAGCGGGGAAGAAAGCAAGGGGACAATCTGCGTGTCCTCGAACCTCGGAGAAGGTCCGCCAGGCCGAGGACTCCAGCCACCAGCAGACCTTCGGGCCGGGTCCAGGCGGCAGCTGCGAGAATGGCTCCACCGAGCCAGCCGCGGCCCCTTCCATCCTCCTCTTCGCGCAGATGCTGGGCCACTCCTGCTGCCGCGAGGGCCGCGAAAGCCGCCGTCTCGAGGCCCATGGCCGACTCCGCCATGAAGAACGGCAGACTCGCCACCAGCCCCGCAGCGGCGCTCGCTGCCAAGGGCTGCTCCGGCTCGAGGCGGCGGGCGAGGAAGAAGGCTGCCGCGACAGCGCTCATTCCCGACGCAATGCCTACCACCCTCGTGAAAGAGATGGGATCGAAGCGAAGGCGAAAGGGGAGGGTCAAAAGAAGGGTCCAGAGCATGTTGGTGAACCCCTCGACGCGCTCTCCAGGGTTGTAGACCAGCCCGAGCCCCTCGGCCAGGTTTCGCGAGTAACGCAGGCTGATGAAGGCATCGTCCTGCAGGCACAGGCCGAAGGAGAGGCCATGGAAGAGCGCCAGGGCAAGGGCTGCCACCAGGAGGCCGGCGGCCCAGCGTCTGTCCGCCGCGAAACTCATCTTCCGCCTTTCTTCCCGCCACCGGGAGCCGGACGCGCCCCTTGGAAGGCCGCTGCCCGCCGCGCGAGTTCACCGCCAGCGGCTTTCAGCGCCTGATCGCCACGAACGGACCGGGTCAGTTCCGGCCCGGCGAGGGGCTGGAGATCGTCCAGCAGTCTCAGGGCGCCAGTCGCGTCCCCCACCTCGGCTGTCAGGCGGAGCAGATCGAAAAGGACACCGGGGTTTCGCGGAACCGTCTGGTGGGAAACTTCGAGAACCTCGATCGCCCTCTCCTTGTCACCGCTTTGGGAGTAGACCTGCGCCAATCGTCGTGACAGGGCGGGATGGCCCGGATGTTTCTCCAGGGCCCGGGTCAGTTCCACCAACGCGGGACCCACCAGCGAACGAGCGAGCAGGACCCTCGCGCGGGTCACTGCGTCCTGCACCTCGTCGCCCGTCCGCGGCAGGGATTTGACCAGAGCATCGGCCGCACGATCCGCCTCTCCACGGGCGAGGAGAATCTCTGCCGCCTTGGAGTGGGGATAGCGGTAGTCCGGGTCGGCCTCCAGCGCGGCAGCGTAACGCTGGAGCGCCTGATCTCCCTGACCGAGAGCCGCATAGGCGTCTCCCAGCTTGGCCAGTAGAGAAGCGCGAGGCGCACGGGGCGAGCGCAGTGCCCTCTCGTAGGCTTCCTTGGCACGGTAAGCGTTGCCGGCGCCCTGAAGCAGATCACCGCGCCATTCCTCCAACTCCGGCGCATCGTCGTCCCCCTCGAGCACTTTCTCAATCTCCTCGATGGCGGGCTCGGTGGCCTCGAGCTGTTCGAGCACCTGGGCCAGGAGCAGGCGCTGACCGGGACGAAGATCACTCTCCACCAGAGCAAGAGCGTCATCCACCAGGGATCTTCCGCGCGTCGCGCGGGCGAGCAGACGCAGGCGATCGAGACGTGCATTGGCATCGCCGGCAGAATCGGCGGCCACCTCCTTGAGCAGAGCTTCCAGCTCCGTCCGGTGAGACTCGCCCGCCGCCAGCAGGGCCTCCATCTGCAGGAATCGCAGCGCCCACGCCTCTGAGTGCCCCCGGCGTACCACGGCCAGGATGCTCGCCGCCTGCTCGGCTTGACCCGCGGCGAGTCGATCTGATGCTCGCCGGACGTCGGCGAGGAACGCCAGATCCTCAGCGATTGGCTCGCCGGAGACGAGTGGCACGCCCGCCGCTTCGAGGCGCGCCGCGACCGTGGGGCCCGCCGCATCGAGAGCCTCGGCCCCTTGCAGCGGCTGCTTGCCTTCCGCAGGCGTCCAGCGGCTCCCGTGACTCACTTCCAGCACTCCACGACCCGTATCCACCAGGGCGATCGGTGCCAGACCGTAGAGCCGACGGGGAAGCAGTGAGATGCTCACTGCCGGGAGGGACGGGGGGATGGAAACCTCGAGGCCCGCACGACGCAGAACTTCCGCGGGGAGTTGGGCCAGACGTCGCAAAGGTGCTGCAGGGCCTCCGGCAACGCCGCCGCTGAAGAGTGCGGGAATCTCGATCACTGAGTTGGCGAGGGTCAAACCATGACGGACCTCGCCGCCATCCCCCAGGGCTTCGCCGTGCAGCGAGGCCACCACGATCACGGCGTCGTCGGCCCAGCCGTAGGTCTCGAGGGCACTGACCACGTCGCCTACGGCCTGGTCTATTTGGGGCAGCGCCTTGTCCCAGGCGGCGCGAGGGTCCTCGGCCTGGGCGGCAACGGAGAGTTCGGAGAAGTGCAACCAGGCGAAGAAAGAGCTGTGGTCAGTCCTGCGCCGGAGGTCGGCGGCGAAACCGTCGACGAGTTGTCGAGAAGCGATCAGTCCTCCTCTGCGGGGACGGACTCGACCCACCGCGTCTTGCTGATCCTGGATCGCCGCATGGGCTGCGGGCCACGAAGCTCCGAGATAAGAATCGAAGCCCCTCAGCAGGCCCGTCAAGGGCGATACATCTCCGTCACCCAAGTAGGCTGCGGTGCCAAAGCCCGCGCCTTTCAACCGAAACGCCAGAGTCTGCACTTCCGGGCCCACCCGAACCATGTCCGGCTCCAGCGCAAGGAGCCGATCGGGATCTTCGCCGCCCATGACGGCGACCAGCGCGGGAACCGTGGAGGGACTCGGCGTCAGCAGTGTCTGGACTTCGCCCAGGGCATCGGTCTGGGGCATCCGCTCGGCTGTCAGACCATCGACTCGCAGACCCGGCACGGTGATCAGAACCACCGCCTTGCCCCCTCCGCCACAGCTCGGCGATGCCAAGATGACAGCCAGAAGCAGCCCTGCGCTCGACGCCCACCGCAAGATTCCACCCAAGGTCTTGCCCACCGTCACTTTCAAACCCCTTCACACTTCTTTCCAGGGCCGGGCTGGCCCTTCGCAGCGACCATTGTCGGTATTCGGAACGGCCAAAGCAAACCGCTGCCGTCGGGATTTTCGCTACAATGGCCCGTCTCCCGGACTGCCGGGGGTGCAGCCGGGGGAGCGGGATTCGGTGGATCAGCCTGCCGATGCGAGGGAACCATGCGCTGGAGTGACGACATCGAACGGCACATGAGCGAACTCGAGGCCGCGCTCGGCTACACGTTCAAGGACCGCGGCAAACTTC